>DUOL01000017.1 GCA_012838875.1 Bacteroidales bacterium
AATATTCCGAAAACAATTATACTGGAAGAAAAAAGTGGAACGAAAGCGACTTTGGAGCAAATTCCTAAATTTTTTCCCAATGTTGATACTATATTTTGTTTGATAGATTCCTCTATGACTGCGCAAGACATAAAGAAGGAGATTCAAAATTATGATAATTTATCGAAACGGAAAGGTGAAAAGACAAAACAAATTGTCTATCTCTTTAATGAAAATGATTCTTTTGATGCCATTTTAGAGAGAATCAAGAAATTATCGAAAAATAGTGTAATATACGTGGTGCTTTACGAGCGAGATAGTGAAAATAAATATTATTCGCCGCAAAGTGTGGTGAAACAACTCTTAGAAGTTACGGATTTGCCCATTTTTTGTTCTTTCGATATTTACATGAATGAAGGGGTTATTGGAGGAAGAGTGGCTGGAGGTTTACGGGTAGGAGAGTATCTTGGGTGGGGGATTGTTAATTTTTTTGAAAATAAGGAAACTCATGTATGTGAAAGTACGGGAGAGGGACAGTTAGAATGGGCGTTTTCATATCCTGCATTAAAGAAATATGATATTTCATTCTCATCATTGCCGGAAAATAGTACGCTCTATTTTGAATCCTCCTCTGACTTATGGGGGAATAAATACCTTTCTATGATGTTGTTAATTCTTGTTGTTCTAGCATTAGGTACAGCAATTATTTTTTATATTTTTAATTTGCAATCTTCTAAAAAGGTTAAAAAACAGGTAAAAGATATTGCTGATTTATTTGATAGGTTAGAATATCTCCGTGCGTCAATGCCTATTGGTTTTATTGAGTTAGACTCTGAATTAAAGATAACCTATTGGAATGAGAGTGCCGAGAGAATTTTCGGCTATTCTGCGAAGGAGGCTTTGGGAGTGAATCTTTTTGATCTTACAGTTTCAGCTGAAAATCGGGAGTACGTTGATGCTGTTGTTCAAGAGTTGTTCCAAACCTCTAAACGCTTCGTTCATTCTCAATACATACAACACAAAACAGATACTTCGCTTGAATGTGAGTGGTATTTTACACATAAAGTATATTCCGATACCGATAAGTTTTATATAATGTGTATGATAATAAATATTACGGAACGGGAGAGTATGAAAAGAGAACAAGAAAATTTGATAAATGCCCTAAAAAAAATGATGTTGAATCAAGATAGTTTTATTGCAACATCAATGCATGATATTAAAAATATTATGGCTCCCATATCCGCCTATTCGGAAATGCTCCTTCTACAAGATTTGCCAAAAGAAAAAAGTAAAGATTTAGCGGAGAAAATATATAAAAATATCACCTTTTTATCTGATACGTTTGTGGAATTGATGAATGTTAGTAAAGTAAAAGGAGAAATTATTAAAGCGTCTCCTGCCGAATTTAATATTCGAAATTTATCAGAAACGGTTAGTGCAATGCTTGAAGACCATTATAAAAGAAAAGAGATAAATTTTATAGATAATCTGCCAAATCAATTGGTATATGCTGATTATGAAATGATATACTCTGTTTTGATAAATTTATATGGAAATGCGATAAAATTTACCTACGACAAGGGAAAAGTTGAGGTTTCCGGTAAAGTAATTAATGATAAAGATTTTGAAATAAGGATTAAAGACAATGGGGTAGGGATAGACATTAAGAAATTCAACCTGATGCTTTCGGAAAATAAATATTTTACTACGAAAGGGACGGCAGGCGAAGAAGGAACGGGACTTGGGCTATTGCTCTGTAAAGAGCTAATCGCTAATAATCATGGAGAATTTAGAGCAGAGAATAATGAAGATGGAGGTTCTTCATTCTATTTTACATTACCCATCAAAAGAGAAAAAAATTAGTGATTTTGTTAAAACAACCTGTTTGGCAAGGAATTTATACGGTTTAAAAATGTAACTTTGTAATTAATTCTTGTAACTAACCTAGATACTTAAAAATGATACTTATTGGAATTACCGGAACTTTGGGAGCAGGAAAAGGTACGATTGTCAGATATTTAGTTGAGAATTACCATTTTAATCACTATTCAGTGCGAGAATATTTGAAGGTGAGAGCCGCAGAACGAGGAATATTAAAACCGAACAGAGACGATTTTACATTGTTAGCTAATGAGTTGAGACGTAACCACTCACCCTCTTACATTATTGATGAACTCTATCGTGCCGCGAGCTTAAAAGGAGAAAATGCCATTATAGAAAGTATCCGTACGCTCGGAGAGGTGGAAGTGTTGCGGGGAAAAGGGAATTTTTATTTAATAGCTGTTGATGCTAAACCGGAAATCCGCTATGAGCGTATCTTAAAGCGTAAATCCGAAACGGATAAAATTTCCTTTGCAACGTTTATTAGCAATGAAGAACGAGAGATGGAAAATAGTGATCCGCATTGTCAAAATTTATCGGCATGTATTGAGCAAGCTGATTTTTTATTTGCAAATAATGGTTCGGTTCAGGAGTTGGAAAAAAAAGTTGATGTGATGATGAATGAAATTTTACGAGGATAATGATAATTAAGAGTGTTGAATTTTTGCAATCTGTAGTGGACTGGCGAAAATGCCCGCAAGATAATCTGCCGGAATATGCCTTTATTGGGCGTTCTAATGTAGGAAAATCTTCACTTATCAATATGCTTACTAACCACTCCTCCTTAGCCAAAACATCGTCAAAACCCGGTAAAACACAAACTATAAATCACTTTTTTGTTAATAAGGAGTGGTTTTTAGTCGATTTGCCGGGTTACGGTTATGCTAAAATTTCTAAGTCGATGAGAGAAAAATGGAAGAAAATGATACGCGACTTTCTCCTGTTTCGTGAGAATTTACAACTACTTTTTGTTCTTATAGATGCTCGGTTGGAACCTCAGAAAATAGATATCGATTTTATAAATCAACTCGGCGAAATGGGAATGCCCTTCGCTCTTATTTTTACTAAGACCGATAAAGTTTCCGCAAGCAAAGTTGACAAAAATGTTGAGCTCTTTAAAGAGAAGTTATTTGAAACATGGGAAGAGTTCCCTCCCTATTTTCTTTCTTCCGCTATAACGAAAAAGGGGAGAGAGGATATTTTAAATCAAATTAAAGAAGTCAATGAATCATTTTTTAATGCGAAAAAAATATAGATAATAAATGAATTATTGTATTTTTGTATTTTATTCTAAAGAAATTGTATTAATTGTGAACAAATATCAAAATTAAAAAAAATTATGAAAAAAGTTTTTTGTTTTATCTTGTCAATAGTAGCTATTAGTTTTCTTTTCGGTCAAAATCCTAAGAGTAAAAAGAGTAGCGTAGCAGAACCGCCCTTTTTAGAAACTCGTTGGGTCGTTCTTTCCATAGAAGGTAAACCCGTAAGCACGAAGAATGAAATTACGCCCTATATTTTGTTCGATAAGGGGAATTTGTACTATGGAAATACAGGCTGTAATTCATTTTATGGAAAATTTTCCGTTAGAAAGAAAAAATTAAAAATGAAATATTCCGGAGCTACGAAGACTTTATGTAAAAATATGGATACGGAAACTCAATTTTTAAAAGTCTTAAAACAAGAGATTTCGCATTATGTTATCGAAAATTCGGTTTTGATATTAATGGCAAACAATAAAGAGCTTATGCGTTGTCGTTTGCCGTCTGACGTGGACCATTTTGACAAAAGTAGCGACCCTTCTATAGAGGTTACTGCGCCTTCTTTAAATCAAGATAAAATTGAGAAAGAGGAAGAAAAAGAAGTACAAGAATCACGAGAATAAAAAATATGAATTTTAAAGATATTATTATCCTTGCTTTAGCCGAGGATGTTGGAGACGGAGACCATTCTTCGATGGCATCAATCAGCGAATTTGAGCATGGGGCGATGGAACTGATTGCAAAGGAGGAAGGAATTATTGCCGGTATTGAAATAGCCGAAAATGTTTTCCATATTGTTGACCCGAAATTGCAAGTTTGTAAATTGTTACAAGACGGCGATGAAATTAAACCGGGAGATAAAATTTTGACGGTTGAAGGAAAAGTTATAAGTATGCTCACGGCGGAACGTACCGTACTCAATTTTTTGCAGCGAATGAGCGGAATTGCTACTTCAACTCGTTTCTATGTTGATATGATTAAAGACCTGAATACTAAGTTGTTGGATACAAGAAAGACAACGCCCGCTATGCGTTATTTTGAAAAATATGCCGTTCGCGTGGGAGGTGCCGTAAACCACCGTTTCGGGCTGTTTGATATGATAATGCTTAAAGATAATCATATTGATTTTGCGGGCGGAATTGAAAAGGCAATTGATAGAACAAAGGAATATCTTGCCAATAAACAATTAAATCTTAAAATTGAGATTGAAACACGCTCTCTTGATGAAGTAAAACGAGTTTTAAAGCACGGCGGCGTTGACAGAATTATGTTGGATAATTTTACTCCCGCCCAGCTGAAAGAAGCAGTTCAATTAATTGATGGAAAGTATGAAACCGAAGC
>DUOL01000258.1 GCA_012838875.1 Bacteroidales bacterium
AGGAGCGAGCCAAAAAGTCATGCTATTCGATTACCAACTTTTGAAAAGAGGAGTTGGAGTCTTGCGTAAGTTTTACAAGATAAGTTCCTTTTGCTAGGTTATTAAAGAAAATCTTCTCTTCGGGTAAGCAATTTGATTTTTCCCAAACCTTTTTCCCTTGAAGGTCGTAAAATTCTATGTTAAAAGTTGCATTATCATTTTTTTGAACAATAATAAAATTTTGCGTTGGGTTTGGATAAATTGAAAAATTGGTTTTGTTAATTTTTGTAATTCCTAGGGGAGTTTCGGCGCTTACATCATCAATAAAGACGTAGCCCTTTCCACAATTATAACTTGTAGCAGAGGAAAAAACGATATTGATAAAATCGGGTGTTTCGTCAGGAACGATAACTTCTATAGGAATTGTTATTTCCGTGTATTCTTCAATTGATTCGGTTGTAGTAAAATCACCTTCGGCTACGATGACATTACCAAGTACGTCATTATGTTTTATTAGAAAAACATGGCATCTCATGGTGTCTACAATTCCTCCTTCGGGAATAAACTTAATCCACGCCTTAACGTTAAATGGGATTTCAGTAAACGGAGCTCCTCCGTCCACTATTCTATCTAAATCTAAATCCGTTCCGCCGCTCATGATGAGAGCCATAATTGAATCAATATTAAATTCACCAAGTTGACAAATGCCGGGAATATCAATGCTGTTTACACCAAAAGTGATGGTTTGTCGTTGTAACTTCATGGCATAAGAACCCGAATGAGCATCATCGCTTCGGACGCCTCCTACGTAGTTAACAGGAATCATGCCCATTATCATGCCATTAAAACTCGAAGTCCAGCTGACGGCTTCAGTAGCACTTTCCCACTCTTCAAAACCTCTGTTAGGAATCGTTGATTGGGCAGACGCTGAAATAAATATTACAATAAACGATAACGAAATAAGAATCTTTTTCATTTTAAATAATTTTAATGATTAATTATAAAAGAGACTTGACTTTTTGAGCAAGGATATTTTTAGGGGCTAAACCCACATGAATATCAACTATTTCTCTGTTTTTAATAAATACCAATTTTGGAATACTCATTACTTGAAATTTAATAGCCAATTCATTATTTTCATCGGTATTACATTTGCTAACGATGACTTGGTCTTTAAAATCTTTAGCTAATTCTTCCATAATAGGACCTAATACACGACAGGGACCACACCAAGGAGCCCAAAAATCAATAACTACTAATTTGTCGGTGTTAACAACCGATTCAAAGTTGCTTTCGTTAATTTCTACTACCATTTTTTCTTTTTTTAATTTATGTTATTTGAATAATAAAACACTTTTATAAAAAACAAAAATACAAAATAAATTTTAATATAAAAGATAAAATTTTCGGTTATCTATCTTTGCTTTTTCTTTTAACTTCTCTTATACATTAATGAACATCTAAATGTTCATTTTAAAAAGTTTTTTCTTGAAAAAATCTCGTTTTTCCTGTTAATTTTGCTCTTTGGATTTTTTGTTGTCAATTATGAAGGAGTTATTCTTTTCTTGGAAAGATAGATTACGATTTCAAGGTGATTACGTAATTTTAATAATTACCGTTTTTCTTACGCTGATATCATTATATGCAGTTTACAGTTCAACGGGGAAAATAGTATCTCATTTTTTCCATTTACTACTCTGCTTTTTTTCTATTTTTATAACTTATAGAATTGACTATAAAAAGTTATCTCTTTTTGCTCCTTTTTTTCTTCTTATTGCCGCCGCGTTGTTACTTTTTACTCTATTCACAGGAAGCGATGATAATCGTGGTATTTCCTTATTCGGCATTGAATTTCAGACGTTTTATCTAATCGGATTTTTAGTCATTTTTTACATTGCTAAATTTCTTGGAAGTCATTTGAATAAAGAAGAGCCTCTTTCACCCAAGAGCAGTTACACACTTATTTTTATTTTGTTATTTTTTATTGGTGGCATTGCCGTTGCCAATATTTCCACGGCGATAATTCTTATTGCTACAAGTCTTGTCGTTCTTTTTGTGGGGAATTTTAAATTAAAATATTTTGTTATTCTCTTATCTATTATTCTTGTAGGAGGTTCCGTATTTATATTCACGGGTGCCGGTCGGGGTGAAACTTTTAAAGGGCGGGTTCACTATTATCTTACGGAGGACAACTCAAAAGGATATGGAGACCAAATAATACTCGCTAAGGCGGCCATTGCGCGCTCGGGATTTAAACCTACGGGACCCGGACAAGGAGTGATTAAAAATGTGCTACCCGAAAAGGAGACCGATTATGTCTATGCGACAGTCTTTGAAGAAATAGGGATTCTATTAGGATTAATTATTTTGCTTGCTTATTTTATATTGTTTACTCGTGCGTGGAAAATTTCTAATAATAGCGAAGGGGCGTTTGCTAAACTCCTCGCCATCGGTATCGGCTTCTGGTTTACCTGTCAAGGATTAGTTCATATTGCCGTGAATACGGAGCTACTGCCCGCCACAGGACAAACCCTGCCGTTTATTAGTCGAGGCGGCTCATCCCTCATTTTTTCCGGTATTATGATTGGAACACTCCTTAATATTAGTAAATATTCTAAGAAAGAGAAAGGAACAGAGCAATTATAAACTACAAATGAAAGTCGCCTCGCAATAAGATGAGACTATTTTTGAGATGGTCTCCAATAACATCTTTTAGGAGACTCAATAGAACCGTCCGCTTTTAATTGATTCATCGCTTTGTCAACCGTCTTACGGTCCAAGCCGGTTAATTCAACTACTTTACCTGCATTAATAGGTTCATTGGCTTTTTTCATTGCCGCTAAAACTTGATCTTTTGCTTCCATAACTAATAATTTTTTAACACTACTGACCGACTAAATTTTTCCAAAAAATAAATAAAGGGGGTTGACCGAAGTCTCGCCCCCTTGTTGTAATTTTGTATCGCTTAAAACACCATTACAACTATGAGCAAAAATACAACAAAAAATTTAGTCGGTCAGCCGATTTTTAAACAAATCTTAAAAATTTTACCGAAAGATAAATTTGATCTTTTAGTTAATCAGCTACAAACGGATCGTTATTACAAAACTTTCTTTTCTTGGGATCAATTAATTGTTATGCTATTTGGGGTCTTTTCGCGATGTGATTCTATGGGAGAAGTATGCGATGGAATGCGAGCTTTATCAGGAAAGTTAAATTATTTGGGGATGGAATGTTCTCCAGCGAAAAGTACTGCAGGCGATGCCTTACGAGATCGAAATGAAGAACTTTTTAAGTTGTATTATTTTGTTTTAATCGAACATTTCAAACCCGTTTTGTCGGTCAGCCGAAAAGAAGATGTTCGTTTTTCAAAATTTTATGCCTTCGATTCCACTACAATCACATTATTTTCTGACATTATGAAAGGCTTAGGGCGTAATAGGAAAGGAGATGGTAAGAAAAAAGGAGGATTAAAGGTGCATATGCTGACCGATGTACATAGCGATATGCCACAATTTGTAAAAATTAGTGAAGCAAAAATGCACGATAAAAAGTTTTTAAAGTACTTAAATCCTCCTAAAGGTAGCATGTTGGTTTTTGATAAAGCATACAATTTTTACGAGCAATACGCACAATGGACAGAAGAGGGGGTTAATTTTGTGTGTAGATTAAAAAGCAACGCCAAATATGAGTTACAGGAAATCGTATTTGAAAAAGTATTGAAAAAAGGAGAATATGGAGTTTTTAAAGAGGAGCATATCCACTTACATTATAAGAAAAATAAGCAAGTTTTGCCTCTTTGTTTACGTTTAGTTTACTATAAGGATGAAAAAGGGAGAGGATACAAATTTATAACCAATAATTGGGAGATTACACCTGAAGAAGTTGCTCTAATTTATAAATATCGGTGGAATATAGAACTTACATTCAAAAAAATAAAACAAAACTTTCAACTTCACTATTTTTATTCCGATACAGAAAACGGGATAAAAACACAAATATGGTGTACTTTAATTGCCCATTTATTGTTAACTGTGTTAAGGGTTATGTCGAAAAGTAAAAAAGCTTTTTCCACAATAGCGGCATTAATACGAATCCACTTAATAAGCCATTTAGACATAATGTGGGTTGTTACTGAAGCAAGAAGAGGATACCACCAACAGAGTAAAACAAAAAATAAAAGTCCTTCAGAAATACAAATGGCTCTTTTTTAGAGGTAGGTAGGTTTTAAAAAAAACAAAATTGAAAAATTATTCTCATTGATTTTCAATGACTTAGTAAATAT
>DUOL01000018.1 GCA_012838875.1 Bacteroidales bacterium
ACTTACGGCGGCAGAAAATGCCGTTACTCTTTCGACTATGCTACTTAAGGTATTGTTAGGTGTTGATATTGAAGAACCACTGAAATTTAGCGGAAATTTGAAAGATTTTGAAGATAACTTAAAGAATTTCTCAATTCCCGAAAGGAAAGCCCTCTCTTTAAATGAAAATAGCAGTTTAAAACAACTAGAACTATCTATGAAACAGATGGATATTTCAAAGAAAATGATAATTTCCGCTGCTTGTCCTACGCTTATGTTAGGCGGAAATTATCAATACATGGCAATGAATAATGACTTTAAATTTTCCGAATATAATTGGATTCCTTATTCTGTTATCAATTTTTCGTTGCGTATTCCTATTGTTTCGTGGGCAGGAACGGCATATAAGATTAAACAAAGCAATTTACTAATTTCCAATTTAGAAGACCAAAAGGAGAATTTAGAACAAAATTTGCAAGTTGCCATACAAAATAACATTAATAATATTAAAAAAGCTGTAGAAGACCTTGCGTCTAATAAAGAGACAATGTTGCAAGCAGAAAAGGCATATCACATTGCAGAAAAATCTTACGAATTAGGCATAGCCACGTGGTTGGATTTAAGTTCTGCGGAATTAGCAATGACTGCTGCTAAATTAACTTATTATCAATCTATTTACGACTATTTAAGTGCTTACTCGGAGTTAGATGCCATCTTGGGGAAGGATAATTAGTTTTAAATCATGACCACATTTTAAAATTTCACTAAATACAATGAAAAAAAATATCTTTTTAAATTTCGTTCTTATTTCATTTTCGCTTATTCTATTCAATTCTTGCTCATCAAAAAAGAAATATGAGTTACAAACTACTAGCGCAAATGACACTATAGCCGTCACTCTTTCCACGGTTCACCTTCAAAAGGTAGATCAATTATATGAATACACGGCATTAATTCAAGCGAATGCGCTTAACCATATTGCTCCAACAATACCCGGGCGTATTGACAAAATCTATTTTGAAGTTGGTGATGAAGTTAAGAAGGGGGATAAATTAGTACAGATGGACGCTAACAATCTATCGCAAGCAAAAACACAATTAGATAACTTAGAATTGAGTTTCAGTCGTATTGATGCCCTGTACCAGACGGGCGGTGTTTCCAAAGCCGAGTGGGACGCTCAAAAAACGGCTCTTGAAGTCGCTCGTACTTCATACGAAAACTTAATGACGAACACGCAATTATTAAGTCCTATTAGTGGAATAATTACGATGCGTAACTACGACAGCGGAGATATTTTTGCAGGGAATCCGATTTTACAAGTGCAAGAGATTAAACCTGTGAAAATCCTCATCAATGTATCTGAAAATCAATACCTTCAAGTAAAAAAGGGGATGAATGCCAAAGTTTATGTTGATGTATTTAAAGATGAAGTTTTTAATGGGAAAGTTAATTTAGTTTATCCGACTATTGACCCGCGAACGCACACCTTTCCCGTAGAAATTACGATTCCTAATTTGAATCAACGGATTAGACCCGGTATGTATGCTCGCGTAGAGCTAAATTATGGCGTTAAAGAGAACGTAGTTGTTCCTGACATTGCCATTATTAAACAGCAAGGGGCGGACGAACATTATGTTTTTATTTATAAAGAGGGTAAAGCACATTACAAAAGAGTTAATTTAGGTAGACGTATGGATAGCAACTACGCCGTTTTATCAGGAGTTGAAGACGGAGACCAAGTGATAACAAGCAGTTTACATAGACTCAATGATGGCATGTCTGTTACAATTATAGAAAATTAAAACTACAAAAGTCCAATATATTTTAACGTTTACAATCTTACTTTTTCTAAACACGAATAAATTAAAGAAAACGATATGAATTTATATCAAGCATCTGTTAAGAAGCCTATTATGACAGCCTTAGTTTACGTAGCGGTTGTAGTAATCGGACTTTTTTCTTTTTCAAAACTTCCCGTGGACCTATTTCCTGACATTGGTGAAAATACGATTATGGTTTTCACTACTTATCCGGGGGCAAGTGCCGCAGACATTGAGAATAATATCTCCAGACCTCTTGAAAATGTTTTGAATGGGATTAGTGATTTGAAACATATAACTTCTAATTCTCGCCAGAATTATTCCGTTATTTACTTAGAGTTTGAATATGGAATAGATATTGCTGAAGCAACGAATGATGTTCGCGATAAATTAGATATGATTTACTCCTCTTTGCCTGATGGAGCAAATAAGCCTTTTATTTTTAAATTTAGCATGGAAAATATTCCCATTATGATGTTGTCCGTACAATCTAATGAGAGTACTGATGCTTTATATAAAATATTGGATAATAAAGTTGTTTCGCCGCTAAGCCGAATTAGAGGCGTTGGGACGGTATCCATTGCAGGAGCTCCGCAACGTGAAATTCAAATTTACTGTGATCCTCATAAATTAGAAGCCTATAATTTAACCATTGAAGGGATTGCCGCAATTGTGGGAATGGAGAACAAAAATGTACCGCTTGGGAATATAGATATTGGCTCTGAAACTTACTCAATGCACGTAGAAGGAGAATTTAAAAGAGCTAAAGAGATGGAAAATATTGTTGTCGGTAGCTTTCAGAATAAAAATATTTTCCTTCGGGACGTAGCCACCGTTAAAGATACTCTACAAGAGAGGATACAAGAAGTTTACAACAATGGCGTACGAGGGGCAATGATTATTATTCAAAAACAGACCGGAGGAAATTCCGTAGATGTTGCCGATAAAGTTTTTGAACAGCTACCCGAAATACAAAAAACATTACCCTCCGATATTAAATTAGATATCATCGGCAATACTTCCGAAAACATTATTAATACTATTGATAATTTAAAAGAGACTATTATTGTTATTCTCATTCTGGTTGTATTTGTCGTACTCTTCTTTTTGGGTCGTTGGCGAGCCACTTTTATCATTGCATTGGTTATTCCGGTATCGTTGATTGCCTCTTTCATCTATTTAGCGCTTACAGGTAATTCGCTAAATATCATATCCTTATCTTCATTAAGTTTAGCCATCGGATTAGTCGTGGACGATGCCATTGTGGTATTAGAGAATATAACTACACATATTGAAAGAGGGACGAAACCAAAATCAGCTGCCATTTATGCTACAAGCGAAGTTTCTCTCTCTATTGTTGCTTCCACGTTAGTCTTAATTGCCGTATTTTTACCTTTAACATTTTTAGAAGGGATAACAGGCGTGATGTTTAAACAATTAGGTTGGACCGTAACTATTGTTATTTCCGTTTCGTTAATTGCTTCTATGACTTTAACGCCGATGCTCTCCTCTCTTATGCTTAGAATAAACCCAAATAGAGGTAAAGTTTTCGGTTTTCTATATAAACCCATTGAGAAATTTTTACATGGATTAGATAAAGGCTACACTAAACTATTAGGGTGGAGTGTTTCGCATAGAATATTGATTGTAATTTCAACTTTAATTTTATTTATAGCTAGTCTATTTTTACTAAAAATTATTCCCACCGAGTTCTTCCCGACTCAAGACCACGCACGTCTCTCCATCAAAGTCAAACTACCGATAGGTACGCGTATGGAACACGCGCGAGAATTTGCGTTAGAATTTACCGAACATGTTAAAGAGGAGTACCCCGAAAATTTAATGTGTAATTTCTCCGTAGGACAGCCTGACGAGAATAATGCGTACGGAATGTTATCGGACAATGGCTCACACGTTATTTCATTCAATTTACGTTTCACTAAAAAGACCGAGCGAACTCGCTCAATTACTGAAATTGCCGACCAATTGCGAGAGGATTTAAAGAAATATCCTGTTATTAATACATTTGCTGTTTCAACGGGCATGAGCATGGGGTCATCTCAAAGTGTAGATATTGAAATTTACGGTTATGATTTTGATAAAACCGACAAGTTTGCCGCCGAAATTGCCGAACGAATGAGAAAAGTTCCCGGTTGTACAGAAGTAAATATTAGCCGCGAAGAGTACACTCCGGAAATTCAAATTAATTTTGACCGTATTAAATTAGCTGAAAACGGTTTAAACCTAACGACTGCTTCTTCGTATGTACGTAATAGATTTAACGGATTTATCGCCTCATTTTATCGAGAAGACGGAGACGAATACAATATTAAAGTCCGTTACGCTCCGGAATTTCGTCAATCTATCGAGGCTATCGAAAACATCTTAGTTTATAACAACGCCGGCATAGGTATTCGCATCAAAGATTTAGGTACCGTGGTAGAAAAACTGACCCCTCCTTCAATTGTGAGAAAAGACCGCGAAAGAATGGTAGAAGTATCATGTATCGTTGGAAAAGATGCGGTTTTGAGTGAAATCGTTGAAGCTGCCGAAAAGGAATTGAAACAGATAGAGAGACCTATAGAAATTGACTATAAAATTGCCGGTACATGGGAAGACCAACAAGAGTCATTCCGCGATATAATTACCTTAATGGCATTAATTTTGATTCTTGTCTACATCGTTATGGCGTCTCAATTTGAATCATTTACTTATCCGTTTATTATCATGTTTTCCGTACCGTTTGGCATTTCCGGAGTTTTCTTAGGTTTGGCAATAACCTCAACCCCATTAGGGATTATGGCATTAGTCGGATTAATGATGCTTATCGGAATTGTTGTCAAAAATGGGATTGTACTTATTGACTACACCATCCTCTGTCGTGAACGTGGCATGAGCGTAAGAGAAGCTATTATCGCCGCAGGAAAATCGCGTCTTCGTCCTATTTTGATGACTACACTTACCACGGTTCTCGGTATGATTCCCTTGGCTATTGACAAAGGCGAAGGTGCCGAAATGTGGAACTCTCTGGGAATGACCGTAGCATGGGGACTTTCTGTCTCTACTATTGTTACTTTAATCTTAATTCCATTACTTTACAGTCTATTCGCCGATTCCGGCATTCGCAGAAAAAATAAAAAAGCAAAAGTAATTAACACTATTAACTCCTAAAATATTCATTTATGAAAGCTGTTTTTATCTCGTTTTATCAAGCCTTTTATGATGAAGTCATTGCCGTTCTCGACGAATTGGAAATTCGTGGGTTTACGTACTGGTCTGAGGTGCAAGGGCGTGGGTCGTATGATGGTGATCCTCACTACGGTACTCATACATGGCCTACTCTCAACGCGGCTATTCTCACCTTTATAGAAGATGAAAAGGTAGAACCGCTCCTCGATGCTATACATCAATTGGACCTCTCCGCCCCGCTACAAGGAATTAGAGCTTTTGTAATGCCTGCTGAAGAGAGATAAACTCAAACTCTTGGAAATTAAAATTTTTATATCTTTGCTTATTGAAAATTTGTCAATAATAAAAATTTTAAATTATGAAAAAATTTTTTACCTTATTTTGGGCTTTAACCTTTCTTTTGGGAGGTTTAGCCTATGCACAAAATTATAGCGGTTTGGCAGCAAAAACCAACCGATTAAGTGCTGAAAAAACAATCCCTAATACAAAAGGCTCTAAGGCTATTGACCCAACAACAACTATCACATGTTCAAGTCTCTGGATAAATGGAATAACACAGATTTTAGAATTTACTATGACTTACCACCAATCAGACGCAGAATACATGGATGGCTTAAAAATGGTGTTTCCGGCAGGCATGGTTCCTAATGTAGCCGGTACTAGCGACCCGCTTACAACGGACATAGATCCGGATACTGATGTGAGCTTAAATTTAACTATTACGGGGCAAACCGTATTTTGGGGTGTTGATACATATAGCGGATATGGTGCATACCGGAGTGGAACTTTTAACTTCCAAGTTAGCGTTACAAACACAGACCTCGTTGGAAATCAAACTATTAACTACACTGTTTACGGTGATGGGTGGGGATCTGAACCTCATACTGCAACCGGTAGCGTTGTAATTTCAAAAGCTCCGGAGCATGATTTAGCGGTAATAGAAATTGTTCCTAATGTCGTATTATCAGGTGCTACTATAACGCCGCAAGTTACTGTTCAAAACCACGGAGCAAGTAATGAAACTACATAGTCTTTAACTTTAAGTGATGGCGGAGCTTATAATAGTACGGTAACCAATAGACCTATCAACGTAGGAGACAGTTTACAAATTGATATGGACAGCTGGACTCCGTCTGATGTTATTAATACATTGACCGCTACCTTAACTTTGGCAGATGATGAAAATGCAACCAATGACACATTAAGAAAAACCGTTTATGTTTTGGCTAACACCAATGCTTTTGCTTGGAATATAGTGTATGACGACACTATAAGTGCAATAGGTCCTGGTCCTGTTAATATCGCTTTAACAACAGGAGTTATAACTCAGATAGCAATTAATAGCGAGGATTTTATTTTGGCTGCTGATTATGTTGGTGATGAAATTTACGGTATTCTTTATGCTGATGAATCTTCTTTTCCTTTAGTTAAAATCGACCCGACTACCGGCGCTATTACATATATTGGCGGCGGTAAACCTTATTTAGTAGGCTTGGCTTATGATGTAACAACAGAAACCACCTATGTTATGGATTATGATGGAGTCCTTGGCACTATTAATCTTGCTACCGGTGCCGTTACAAATATTGGTGGTAACTACGAAGATGCAATGGGTTTAGCCTGCGATGCTAATGGTAACTTATTTGCCATTTCATTAAACGACCATATTGCAAGCATCGATAAAACTACAGGAACATCTACAATAATAGGAGATTTAGGCATTAATATTAATTATTTTATAGATATTTGTTTTGACAGAGATAACAACATCTTATATGGTGCATTATATGAAATGAGTGCAATAATAGAAAAAGAATTTCCTTTTTCAGGTGGTATCTATGTCATTAATACAACAACCGGGGCTGCTACTTTAATTACTGAAGTGTTTGACCATTTATCAACATTGGCGATTCCTTATACTTCAGAACCTCAAGCTGTTTCGGAGATTAACACCAACCAAGTTTCCGTATATCCAAATCCGTCTAATGGCTTGGTTAATGTTCAAGTTAGTGAAAAATCTATCATTACTTTAGTTGACTTAGTAGGTAGAGTTATCGCCACGTACCAAGTTAACGGTAACGAAACAATAAGGTTCAACCAAGCAACCGGCTTATATATCTTAAAAGTTGAAAGTAAAAATCAAGTTTCTACACATAAATTGATTATTCAGTAAACATTGCTAATTGTAGAAATAAAAAAGGAGAGGCTTTAAAACTTCTCCTTTTTTTATTTCTTTTGGGCGTACCCCCTTGAAAGTGGAAATCGGAACGAATTGTAGAAAAAAATAATCGGCAGTCGTAAGATTATAGTTCCACGACTAAAAAACTTGTATTTTTGCATTTTAAAACGGTTATAATGACACATCGAATAGAAAAAGATACCATGGGTTCGGTCAATGTTCCTAACAACAAATATTGGGGAGCGCAGACTGAAAGGGCTACGAAAAATTTTAATATCGGCAAATACACAATACCGCAAGAGATTATTTCGGCATTAGCAGAAACAAAAAAAGCAGCCGCATACGCAAACTGTGATTTAGCAGTCCTTTCGCAAGAAAAAAGAGATTTAATTGCTACGGTTTGTGACGAAATTACCAATGGTGATTTGACCGAACATTTTCCTCTTACAATTTGGGAAACGGGCTCCGGGACACAAAGCAATATGAATATGAATGAGGTGATTGCCAATAGAGGTGAAGTTGTTCGAGGCGGGGTATTAAATGGAGAGAAGACTTTTTTGTCGCCCAACGATGATGTTAACCTATCACAATCCACTAATGATGTTTTTCCAACAGCAGTCCGCGTAGCCGTTACAAAAGTTATTAAAAATCACACGTTGCCGTCTCTCAATCTTTGTTTAGAAACGTTGGAGAAAAAGGTGGAAGAGTTTAAAGATATTATAAAAGTTGGGCGAACTCATTTACGAGATGCCACTCCTATGACCTTAGGGCAAGAGTTTGCAACGTTTCATTCACAAATCACTTACGGCGTTCAAGCGCTAAAACGGAGTTTGCCGCACTTGACGGAACTTCCCTTAGGAGGCACGGCTATCGGTACGGGATTGACAGCTCCAAAAAATTTTGATTCCCTAGCGGTTCAATATCTCAATCAATTTACGGAAGAGAATTTTACCGTATCCAAACATAAGTTTGAAGCTATTGCGAGCCACGATGCTATGGTTGAAGTTTCGGGAGCATTAAAGCAAATTGCCGTTTCACTTGCTAAGATGTCGAATGATATTCGTCTTTTGAGTTCCGGACCTCGCGGGGGCATTAATGAGCTTATTATTCCTGCCAATGAACCCGGCTCGTCTATTATGCCGGGAAAAGTTAACCCTACGCAATGCGAAGCCCTATCTATTGTTTGCTGCCGGATTATCGGCAACGACTCGACCATTTCATTAGGCGCAATGCAAGGACATTTGCAGCTAAACGTATTTATGCCGTTGATAGGCAATTGCTTACTCGAATCCGCTCAATTGATGGGGGATATCGCACGTAATTTCACGCTTCGCTGTTTGGCCGGCTTGACTGCCAATAAAGAACAGATTGAGAAGAATTTGGAGAACTCTCTCATGCTGGTTACGGCGTTAAATCCACATATTGGCTATTACAAAGCCGCCGAAATTGCGCAATATGCGTTTGACAAAAATATCTCTTTAAAAGAGGCGGCAAAAAAGCTGAAAATTCTCACCGAAGACGAATTTAACCGTTTCGTTGTGCCTAAAAAAATGGTGTAGAAGAAACTTATCTATAATAATAATTAGGACAATTTTATTTATTAGGGCGTGCCCCCTCGCTTCGCTCGGGGTCGGTCTCCGCCTCCAAGTCCGCAGGAAGGAGCTATGAATAGCATAGTCGAAAAAGGAGCTTCTAAAGGCGCTCTTTTTCTCCTTGCTCTTCAAA
>DUOL01000149.1 GCA_012838875.1 Bacteroidales bacterium
CAACACCTAACAATACCTTAAGTAGCATAGTCGAAAGAGTAACGGCATTTTCTGCCGCCGTAAGTTGTGGGCGTTGATTTTTTAGTTGAACGTCCGAACGCAATGTTTCAAATTCGGAAACCAAGCCCTGATTGTATTTATCCGTAATGATTTTGTGCCGTTCTTCGCTATTCTTGTAAGTCTCTTTGATAACTTTGAGAGCCTCCTGGGTTAATAAAACCGTATAATATGCTTTTTTTACTTCATTAACCAATGAAATTTTTGAGGAACGTGCCGACTCTAATGCCACGGAAACATCTATTTGAGACAGCTTTAAATTTTGCCACAAAGTAGGTGCGATAAGGGGCAGCGATACATTTATACCCCCTGTATAATTATTGTCAGTCCCTACTTCAATTTCCATTGCTTGTCCTCCAAAACGCATCGTCATAACCTGTTTTTTAATCGTACGATTATAAGTCCCCGCTAACGAAACATCAGGAAAAAGAGATATGATTTGTTCCGTCTTAGCATGTTTTTTTATTTGAATAATCCGATTGGCAATACGCATCGTGGGACTCTCATGAAGAGCCATCTCTATCGCTTGTTGCAAACTAATGGATACCGAATCTTGACCCGTCTGGGAAAAAAGTGAAAAGTTGAAAAAAAATAAAAGAAAGATTAAAATTGTTATTGGGTTGATTCTTAGCTTCATATAACCGTTTTTAGTTCAAAAATTTATGGACGCATAATCATTTTTGGAGAATAAAACAATAGGTTAACTATCAATCTTTTTGTAAGTTAAGATTATAAATTTCTATATGTTAACGAATAAAATATAAAGATATTTTGTATAAATTTACTATTTATTGCATTGTTAGAACAATAATTAGTGTAATTTTGTAATTTAATATAGAATAGATGTTTTTTAATATTAATTTTTTAGTTTATGAAAGTCAAGTTTTTTTCCGTTTTATTATCCATAATATTCGTTAGCTCATCTCTCTATTCTCAAGATGATGTAGGAGGTTTTGGAAAACGTGTCGTACTTGGTTTTACGGTTGGGACGGGAGCAGACTGGTTGTCGTCTCACAATGAAAAATTTTTACCGAATGGCGGGTATGCAAATTTACGATACGGGGTTACGGTAGATGTCAATTTTACAGAAGCTCAAAATTACTATTTTACTACGGGCTTAACGTTTCAACATTTAGGAGGAAAATATAAATTTAACCGAGTAGTCCTAGACCCGAATGCAGATATGGTTGATGTTATTAATAATCGTTTATATCGTACAATATATTTAACTATCCCTACAGGAGTGAAATTAAAAACTCCCGAATTTAATCATTTTGTTTTTGGAGTCAATTTCGGTTTTTATCATAGCATTCGTCTCTCTTCACGAATTGTCGATAAATATGAAATGGGAAAAACGAAATTACAGCATAAAACCCCTAACTATAATAAAAGTTGCGCCATTTTTAGAGAAGCCGGTTTTATGGGTATTGGCGGAGAGTACATTATTAAAGGTGATTTTAGAGCCCACCTTTATGTAAACTATGCCTATACTTTTACCAATTACTTTTCTATGAGAAATGAGATAGGAGAAAAAGGAAATTTACATAGCTTGGAGGTTGTAGCGGGTTTTAATTTTTAATGTGCATCGTACCAACTTTTTCCAAAATTAATATCTACCTTTAAAGGAACGCGTAAAGTTAGCGCTCCTACCATAGTGCTACGAATAAGCGAAGTGGCTTTCTCAATCTCTTCTTTAGGAACTTCAAATACAAGCTCATCATGTACTTGTAGCAACATTCGCGTTTTCATATTCTCCTCTTTCAATCTTCTGTAAATATTAATCATCGCAATTTTGATTAAATCCGCCGCACTACCTTGTATAGGTGCGTTAATGGCATTTCGTTCGGACGCCTTACGTACTACGGCATTTTGCGAATTTATCTCGCGGATATATCTCCGCCTCCCTAATAAAGTCTCTACATAACCGTTTCCCTTCGCAAATTCAATGGTCTGTGATAAATAGGAAGAGAGAGCCGGAAAACTTCGATAATATTCATTAATTAAATCTATTGCCACTCTTTGAGGCACCCTTAGTCTATCAGCTAAACCAAAAGCTGAAATCCCATATATTATGCCAAAGTTGACGGTCTTGGCTTGCCGCCGCATCTCGTCCGTTACTTGACCGACAGGAATGTTGTAAATGTGAGACGCCGTAACGGCATGAATATCTTCATCATTATTGAAAGAAGTTATCATATTCTCGTCTCCACTGATAGAAGCAATAATTCGTAACTCTATTTGCGAATAATCAGCCGACAAAATTACCCAATCCTTATCGGACGCCACAAAAGCTTTACGAACCTCTTTGCCTCGTTGGGTGCGAATAGGAATATTTTGTAAATTCGGATTGACCGAACTTAACCGACCGGTTGAGGTAACGGTCTGATTAAAAGTAGTATGTATTTTTTTTGTCTTCGGATTAACTAAAAGTGGCAATGCATCGATATAAGTCGATTTGAGCTTGGTCAATGAGCGATATTCAAGTATTAACCGAACAATAGGATGTTTATCTACCAATTTCGATAAAACCTCTTCCCCTGTTTGATACTGCTTGGTCTTTGTCAGTTTTGCGTTTTTAATAATCTGTAAATCCTCAAATAATACCTCCCCTAACTGTTTTGGCGAGGTGATGTTAAACTCTTTCCCCGCCAATTCAAAAATTTCTTTCTCCAATTTTGATATCTCTTCGCTCAACTCTTTTTCATTTTCAGCAAGAACATTGGTGTCGAAAGTTATTCCATGAAACTCCATGGATGCCAACACTTCCGCAAGAGGAATTTCGATATTTGAAAATAGAGAAACCGTGTTTGTTTTCTCCAATTCATCAGCCAAAATAGGATGTAATTTTTTGAAAACGGCAATTCTTTCCCCTGCAATATCTGTTAAAGTCTGTTTCGGAAGTGCCGTAGTGATTTCTTTTTTGTCAAAGGTTATCATGGAATATTCGAGATAATTCTCGGCTAAAACTTTCAATTGATGCCTCTTTTCGGGTTGAATAACATAATGAGCTATGAGAATATCAAAAAAAGTAAC
The DNA here is from genome assembly GCA_012838875.1 of Bacteroidales bacterium. Lineage (GTDB taxonomy): Bacteria > Bacteroidota > Bacteroidia > Bacteroidales > WCHB1-69 > DUOL01. The sequence goes on from DUOL01000149.1 coordinate 3,091, forward strand.
CTTTGACTTAATCTTTAAAATTTTAAAATATTGATAAAAGTTCTTACAATTGTAAGTAACGACTGTACGGTTGTTTTCAAAAATAAATTGTAGAATCTTTTTGTAATTCTCTTCTCTATTTTCCAAAAAATGATAGTAAATAGGGGAATCCTTAGTTGAAAATGCAAATCCGGTCATCTTTTCATCGGCAAATATCCAATTAAAATAGAGTTGTGTGGAATCTTTTATGTTGTTAGTTATTAGGTCATTATAATTGTCGATTTGTTGAAATGTGAGAGAGATATCCTTAAAGGTTTTAAATAGTTGAGGTATATCTTCTATCTCTTTTTGAGGCGTGCTGAAAAGGTCATTTTCTACTTTTTTTTCTTGTTTTTGGGCTGAGTTTTGGAAATCTTTTGTTACGCGTTGCGATAAACTCTTAAATTCCAATTCATTGAAAATAGGCAACAGTTTTTTTAAATCGGGACCGCTATAAATCATCTCCTCAAAATTAAAGGCGATAGGAACATCTAAAATGATGGTTGCTAACATTTTAGAAAGGAACGCCTGTTCCTGATGCTCTTTAAGCGTCTCTTGCAATTTGGCACTCTCAACCTTTTCAAGTTGCTGATAGATGCTTTCAATAGAACCGAACTCTTTAATCAATTTTTTAGCTCGTACTTCTCCGATACTCGGTACCCCCGGAATATTGTCGGAGCTATCCCCCCACAACCCCAAAATGTCAATAAGTTGTTCGGGCTCTTTAATTTCATACTGCGAACAGATTTCTTTTACGCCGAGAATTTCCGACTTTTTCCCGAATTTGGCAGGTTTATAGATGAAAATGTTTTCGGAAACCAACTGTCCGTAGTCTTTATCAGAGGTCATCATAAAGACTTTATAGCCGTCCGCTTCGGCATTTTTGGCGAGAGTTCCGATAATATCATCTGCTTCGTAGCCGTCTAACGCTAAAATTGGAATTCGAAACGCTTCGAGAATCTCTTTAATGTAAGGAATTGCCTCAATAATACCCTCCGGCGTAGCATCACGGTGTGCTTTGTACGCCTCGAAATCGGCGTGCCGTACGGTAGGGGCGCCCGTGTCAAAGGCAACCGCTATGTGCGTTGGACTCTCGCTTTTAATGACATCAAGTAACGTATTGGTGAATCCTAAAATTGCCGATGTGTTAAATCCTTTCGAGGTGTAACGCGGCGACTTGATGAAAGCATAATAAGCCCTATAAATTAATGCCATCGCGTCTAATAAAAATAATTTTTTCTTATTCATTATTATATTGATATTAAAGTAGTTCCAAATTTATCTTTTAAAAAAGAACTTTTTTTGTTCTCTCTTTTCTTCCAGCGTCCTTGCTACGTAAACCTTTTCATTTGTATAAGGGTCGTACCCTAAATAGTACATTGCCGTTGAGTAAGTCATCGGTGTGGGCGTGAAATCTTGCACCTGCTCCGTTAAAAGATGCGCCTTACTCGTTAACCGTGCTAATTTCTTCATATCCTCTATCGTGCAAGCAGGGTGAGCGGAAATAAAATAGGGTATTAATTGTTGCTTTTTCCCCACAACGGCATTATAACTATTAAATTTCTTTAAAAATAGTAAAAATTTCTCGTATGAGGGCTTACGCATTTTTTCTAAAACTTTTATAGAAGTATGTTCCGGAGCAACCTTTAATCGCCCGGAAACGTGCTTCTCTACGAGTCGTCTGAAATATCTGTCTATTCCATTTCTTTCGTTAACCTCTTGATTGTCAGTTAAAAGCATGTCATATCGAATGCCACTGCCAATAGTTACCTTTTTTACTCCCGAAATTTTAGCAACCTTCTCGTAAAGCGAGAGGAGTGGTAAGTGGTTGTATTGCAAATTCTTACATATCGTTGGAAAAATACAAGAACTTTTTTTACACTTCTTGCATAACGCTCTATCTTTTCCTCCCATTTTGTACATATTTGCCGAAGGTCCTCCAAGATCAGTGATATGTCCCTTGAAATAGGGACGTTGCGTTAATAACTTCACCTCTTTAAGTATCGACTCCTCGGAACGCGAACTGATAAATTTTCCTTGATGGGCTGAAATAGCACAAAAACTACACCCGCCAAAACAACCGCGATGCGTAGTAATCGAGTTTTTAATCATCTCATAAGCCGCAATTGCCCCTCGCTTAGCATATTTGTAATGAGGAAGATAACTCATGCTCTCAAAAGTCGACAAATCTTCCGTCTCTTTCTCCGAAAGTGGTGGGTAGGGCGGATTAACCACGACATACTGATGATTATACGGTTGAATTAACGTTTTCGGGTGAACTTTGTTAGACTCTTCTTCAAAAAGTGCAAAGTTCTCACCGTAAAAACGTTTATTCTCCTTCTCCTTTTCAAAACTATGCAAAATAAGATGATTGTGAGTAGACGAGATTATTTCGGAATCTTCCGTAACGTACGCTATTTGCGGGAATTGGAATAACTTGTTACGCCAATTCTCCTCGCTTCTTAGCAGTTCAGCTAAGGCTAAAATGGGCTTTTCCCCCATTCCGTAAACTAAAATATCGGCATTTGATTCAATCAATATCGAAGGTTTTAGTTGGTCGCTCCAATAGTCGTAATGCGAAAGCCTTCTCATAGAGGCTTCGATTCCTCCAAGTATCACGGGCGTGGAAGGAAAGAGTTCTTTGACAATTTTCGCATAAACGGTCGTGGCGTAATCGGGACGGAATCCCGTAGCGCCGCCGGGCGTATATGCATCTTGACTTCGCAATCTTTTGGTCGCCGTATAGTGATTCACCATCGAATCCATATTCCCGGAGGTGATTCCAAAAAAGAGCTTCGGAACTCCCAATTTTTTAAAATCGCGCAAATCGTCCTGCCAATTTGGTTGAGGTACAATAGCTACCTTATAGCCGTAATTACTTAATAATCTGCCAATTACGGCAACGCCAAAGGATGGATGGTCTACGTACGCGTCCCCGGAAATAAGAATAACGTCAAGTTGTTCCCAACCTAACGCCTTCACCTCTTTCAAGGTCGTGGGTAGAAAATCAATGTTCCGATGGCTTTTCATCTCTTTATCTATTTTAAAACTCCCCTCCAAAATTCTTCTTTTCCAAAAGAATCTTTTTTTCTAATAATTGCAATGCCTCCTCCATGGGTAAACTTTTAGAAATCGCCTGCTTCCCCTTATAAACCGCCGCTCTATCTTTCCCGTAACCCACAATTCCGTAATGGGCGTCAGCCATCTCCCCGGGTCCGTTTACGACACAACCCATAATGCCGATTTTAACCCCTCGAAACGAGGAGAATTTTTCCTTCACGTGAGCAGTAACCTTTTCAATATCAAATTGTGTACGCGAACAAGAAGGACAAGAGATAAATTCCGCAAAAAAAATCTTAATGCCAACCGCTTGTAACACAATCTTTTCCATGTTTTCAATTTCTGCCG
>DUOL01000150.1 GCA_012838875.1 Bacteroidales bacterium
CGTGAAAATTGATTAAATATATTTTTTCGGTAGTTCTGGTTACAGCCGTGTAGAGCCACCGTAAAAATTCCTTATCTACTCTATTTTCTTCAAAGTAGCCGGCATCTAATAAAACAACTTTCCATTGCCCGCCCTGTGTTTTATGACACGTTAGTGCATAGGCAAATTTAACTTGTATTGCATTTAAAAAGGGGTCATTTCTTATGCTCATGTAACGTGCACGGGCAGACGCTATATCTTTATAATCTTCTGCAACAGATTGATATAGAAGGTTATTTTGTTCGTATGGCAAGGAGGCTTCTTCACTCTCTAAACTTTCTAAAATTAATTTTACATCTATCGGAGTGGAGTTTGGGTAGTCGCATAAACGAATCGTTGCGTCTGCGAAGGTGAAGCCGTGCAACGAGCGAATGGCTTGAATAGAAAGGATTTCAATTATATCCCCGTTAGCAATAAAGCCAATTTCCGAAATGTCGTCAATCCAATAGTAATTATTTTTTACCACCATAAGATAATCTCCGGTGGTAACTCTATTTTCGCGATAAAAAATACGATTTCTAATTTCGCGATTGTAACTATAAGCACGTTTATTGGAGCGTGTAATAATAACTATCTCTTCAGTTTCATATTTCCCGTACAAATCATTCAACTTTTCCTCTAAATCCTCTCCTGATAAGCGGTTGAAATCAGGGAAAAGTCGTTTTGAAAAGAGCGGGAAACGTAAGGATTCTTCTTCTATTTTTTTTCGTAACAGTGTTGCGTTATATAAAACTCCGGAATGTAGCGATTGCCGAATGACTTCGGTTAATTGCCATTGTGAAATTTCAACGTTATAACTTTGCTTCAGAAATTTGGCGTCTAAGGCAGGGCTTTCTGTAGCATGTACGGGTGGGAGTTGTGCATCGTCTCCGATAAAAAGGAGTTTGCAATTTTCACCTTCGTAAACATATTCTATTAAATCATTTAAAAGATTTTGCCGAGTGAAGGCATCTTGCGTTTGAGAATTAGCCGATAACATTGAGACTTCATCAACTAGAAATATAACATCGGAGAATTTGTTTTTTCTTCGGGTGAACGTCAGCATATTTTGCTTTCGTTTGACTCGATAGATATGTTTATGAATTGTGTAAGCTTTTTGTGAAGAGTAGTTGGCAAAAACTTTAGCCGCCCGACCGGTAGGAGCGAGTAGTACGCATTTTTTTTTGTTTTGAATTAATGTGTTGACTAAGGCACTGACCAACGTTGTTTTTCCCGTACCGGCGTAACCGGATAGTATAAAGAGTTCATTTTCCGAAGATACTTTATTGACAAAATCGGATAAGAGTTGCATGGCTTGCCACTGTCCTTGGGTTGGTGTTACAAGTAGGTTTTGTTTAAAAACATTTAGAAAAGATGTTTTAGAAAGCATAACCGATAGCTAAAGGAATGTACAATTTTTTCAAGTCAAGCTTATTTACCCATCGTTCTCCTTCGGGGTCATTTGGGTCGTAGATGGGAAAGGCAATATCAAGACGAATAATGAAAAAGTTGAAATCCAATCTGAGACCTGCCCCCGCCGCACAAGCCAACTCCTTATAAAATCTATTAAATTGGAATTCGGCATTTTTCATATTGACGTCCCTTTTTATTAACCAAATATTGCCGACATCTGCAAAGACTCCGTACTTGATAAATTTATAGATTGTTCCACGATATTCAAGATTCATTTCCAATTTCACGTCCCCGCTTCGTTCGTTTCTTTCGCTGCTATAATAAGAACCGGGTCCTAAAGTACGGAATTGCCAAGCCCGCATACTATTAGCTCCGCCAAGATAGAAACTCTTTTCAAAAGGCATTACAGTCGAGTTAAATAGTGGAATGCCTACTCCGAAATTGAAACGTGCAGCTAAAGAGTTCTTTTTATTAACCTTGTGGTAATAACGCAAATCAATATCTGTCATTTCATAGGTAGCATAGTTTAAACCGAAAAATTTCCAAGAGTTTAAGGGCTTCGTAGATTTAGAAAGTAACGCATTGACCGCACAAACGGTTAATCCCGAAGATTCAAGACGAATGCGTAAAGAAAAACTATTTCGTTTATCAGGTAAAGCGACGTTATAATTGAAAATATATTTAAAAGTTACAAGTACGTTTTCTTCATATTTTTTTCTAAAAGCAGTGGAATAGCGACTGATAAGTTCATCAAATCCCTTATATTTATCAATTTTGACAATACTTATGTCAATAGGGGCTAAAGAGTGGTTAATTTGATAGGTCGGTGTCCAATTGTACACAAAAGCACTATTAAGAATAAGTCGCTGGTATAGGGATGCAGCCCGTTGCCAGTGTGTCCCGACTCGAATTTGGGTGTTATATCGTAAACTTTCAATGTTCTGTGTTTTACGAAAAATAAAAAGACGCGGAAAGTCAAGAGAAATTTCACCGCCCGCTTCCGCATTATTGGAATAGATAATGAATTTATTTGTCTTTTTAAACAAAATGTCCATTCCGAAATAGCCGTTTATATTGAAATATTCTGCCCCTTTAAATATGTTTTTGTTTGAATAGGAGAGCATTATATTTGTTTTATCGCTCCTCACATCTGCTTCGGCAGCAAAGGAGTGAATTTTGTTTCGTGAAAGTCTGTAAATAGAGTTTAAATAACCTATCTTGGCTACTGTGTCCAGTTTTGATTTTACTTCTTCACATTCAATATTGATAGTTCTGAAATTTCTCAAATCGTTGAGGCGTTTGTACGAGCGACTAATGTTACTCCGAGCATAAGAGACCTCTTTTTTTGTGTACATTACGTCTGAAAGAGTTCGATAACGATAGTCACGAAAAAACTTGTAATCTCCGTTTTTTTTAGTTTTGCGCACCGACTGAGGAGTAATGAAAAAATAGCGGGTAGGATCCTTTTTACTTCTGATAAAAGTTATTGTATCCATGGGTTCGGTGGCATAGTTTAGCGAGGGGTCGTAATTTGTATATATATATATATTGTTGAATTTATACCGATACATCATTTTTTCAAAAATAGTAGTATCGGTAATACGTGATAGGTCAACTTTTATTTCGATATCAACTAATTTTTTAGCGTTGTTGGCATTTTCTTTTTGAATTGTATCAATAATAAAATAGACAATATTGTTTGGAACATGATAATAGCCCTTATCACGAATGGAGTTTATGATTCGGTCTTTTTCCCTAAGTAATTGCGTAGCGTCATAAATATTTCCGCTTTTTAATTCACTGTTGTTCGTGTCTTGCAAAATAAGCCTTCGATATCTCAAAATGTCAATGTCGTATTTAATATTTTGGACATAATAAGGCGAGTTTGCTTGAACATAATAGGTAACAGACGCCAATTTATTCTTTTTTCGGTAGTGTACTTCGGGTGTTACTTCAGCATTAAAATAGCCTTTATTGCGAAGTTCTATTTTTAATTGCTCAACGGAATATGAAATTTGAGCCGAGTCTAACAGCACGGGCGCTTCTCCGTATCCACGTGCCCATTTTTTAAATTTCGTATCTTTAATTACCTCTCCTGTCAATGTATCGACAGTTGGCTGGAAAGTGGAGTATAGCCAAGTTTTAAAAGGGAAAACATCAATGAATTTTTTATTAGGTACGGGGCGTACTAAATAGTATAAATCATCTAATCTATCATCTCGTAAATCGGTAACCTTGACAACGTTTTTCGTTAACATGTACTGGTTGCTTCCCAAATGACGTGTTGAGTTACAAGAAACAAAAAACAGCAAGACCGTTGAAATAATAAAAAGAGAAATATACTTCTTCATAGATTATCGCATATCGTTTATTTCTGCATTCGGGTATTTAGAAGTATCTAAAACAAAGAAAGAATCTTCATAAGTTTTACTTATAGTAAATTTATCAATGAAATAGGAATAGATGGTGTTATCCTTTTCAAAAACGGAAGAAGCATAAAGTTCCTTTTTGTGTTTGTCGATATATAATCTTATTTTATAGTATGATTTATTTTTAATTGGCTGTAAATCAATTATTTGTAATGTTTTATTTTGCTGAACCTCTTCACGTATAAATTTTGCTTTATATTCTTTTTGCCAATTTTCAAGTACCGCTGAAGGATTAAGCATACTGAAATCATCGGAGGGGTCATAGTCAAAAATGGTTATCTCTTCTGCATTTTTATCGAAATTCCAAATAGTCTTGCCGTCACAGTAGATAAGTTGAGAATTTAATTCTAAGACATATTTATTTCCTTTAATAATGATATTTCCCTGTTGTGAATCGATAACCTTTTTCTCTTTTTCGGCAGTATAAGTATAATCAATTTTCATCGTTGTTAATTGTTGATACTTTTTTGTTAGTGCTTGTAAAATTTCCGTTGCACCACCGTCAATATTTTGAGAATATAGAATATTGGCGAGGAGAGTTAAGCAGAGGAGTCCTAAAAATTTTCTTTTCATTACTGTAAAATTATACTCAATCCAATTTGCAAAAGTACAAAATTAATTATTCATTACTCTTTTCAGATGACATTCACTATTCAATGACTCTATAAATCTTTCCGGGTTTACACTCGATAACATTTTTAAATTCCAAATTTAGTAAAAAAGCGGTAACTTTTGAAACGGAATATTGATTAAATCGGGCAATAATTTCGTCAATTGATATCTCTTTAGCTTGGTTGATAAAGGTAACAATATCAATTTCTATTTCATTAAGATTGTGAAATAGAGATAGTTGCGGGGTGGGGTGGGGTATGGTGTCCCAATTCATCATCTCTAAAATATCCGTTCCGCACGTAATTGAGCTTGCTAATTTTTTTTTGATTAAAAAATGGCAACCCTCACTTGTCTTTTGAAAAATAGAGCCGGGCACGGCAAATACATCTTTATTGTATGAATTTGCAATATTTGCAGTAATCATACTTCCTCCGCGAAGGGCAGTTTCTACAACAATAGTTGCGTCTGATAAGCCGGCAATAAGTCTGTTTCTTATGGGAAAATTAAAGCGTTCCGGCAACGTATGGTAAGGAAATTCCGTAATCACCGTTCCATTATTTGCCAAAATATCGTCAAATAATTTTCTATTTGTAGGTGGGTAAATCCGATTGAAACCGGTACCCATTACCGCAATAGTTCGCAGATTGCAATCCAAAGCGTATTGATGAGAATGAGTGTCGATTCCTTCCGCTAATCCGCTTATTACTATGATGTCTGTGCCTGTGAGGTCTTCTATGATTTTTTTAACGCACTTTTCACCGTAGGCAGTTGAATTTCGAGTTCCGACCATAGCCATTGATTTTGAGAAATGAAAATCGTTATTTCCTTTGTAAAAGAAGTAAAACGGAGCGTCATTGCACGCTAAAAGCCTTTTTGGGAAAAGCGAATCGCCGTAAAAACAAAAATTAATATTCTCTTTTAACATTTTTTCACGTTCATTATTGACATTGCGTAGTAGTTCGGGAGTTAACTCAAAGTGGAGAGGTTTATGATGACGCGAAGGCTTATTCACGGGCGATTTCTCATTTAAGAAAATAGCTTTAGCACTTCCAAAATGCTCAAGAAGCGTCCTGATTTTTGGATAACCATAATTCGTTTGAAAACAGAGAGCAAGTTGATATACAATATCTTCCATCATAAATTGAGATTATAAGAGTCTATTAGAATATTAGACAAAGATAACAAATTATTAATATATTTCTACTATTTGTTAGCAAAAAGTATACTCCATTCTTTGTAGATTTAATTGTATTTTTGTACTCTATTTTTTTTGGCTATGTTTGATATTATTGATAAGTTAGCGGTTCAGCATACTCTTTCACATGAGGAGTTTAGGGAGTTAATCGAAAATCGAACTCCGGCGGTAGATGAGTATCTTTTTGCAAAAGCTCGTGAAATTCGTGAAAAATATTATGGTAAAGAGGTCTATCTGCGTGGTTTAATTGAAATCAGCAACTATTGTCGTAATAATTGTTTCTATTGCGGTATTCGAAACGGTAATCGTGAAGCGAGTCGTTATAGGATGAGCAAAGCGGATATATTATCCTGTTGTAGAGAAGGTTACGCTTTAGGGTTTAGAACTTTCGTATTGCAAGGAGGGGAAGACGCTTATTTTACGGACGAAAAGATGATAGATATTGTCAGTACTATTCGTCAGCAATTTCCGGATTGTGCGATTACGCTCTCGTTGGGAGAGAAGAGTTATGAAACCTATAAAGCGTTCTATGATGCCGGTGCCGACCGTTATTTATTACGACACGAAACCGCTACGCCGGAGCATTATGCGCAAATACATCCCGCTAAAATGTTGTTTGAAACTCGTCAGAAAGCGCTTCAAGATTTGATGGAAATCGGTTATCAAGTCGGTTCCGGGTTTATGGTTGGCACTCCTTTTCAAACTGCGTCCCATTTGGCAACGGATTTACTCTTTTTAGCAAATTTCAGACCGCACATGATAGGCATCGGACCGTTTTTATCTCATCATAATACTCCTTTTTCCCATTATCCGGACGGTTCTGTGGAGTTAACACTTTTTTTGCTTGGGTTATTGCGGTTAATTTTGCCGGCTTCTCTGCTTCCTTCGACTACTGCGTTAGGAGTTGCCGACCCCGATGGACGTGAGAAGGGCTTGTTGGCAGGTGCTAACGTTATCATGCCGAATTTGTCTCCTGCGGAGGTGAGAGCGAAGTATATTTTGTATGATAATAAAATCGGAACGCATGATGATGCCGCCTCTTCACTTAAAAAGATTGCCGAACGCGTGATTAGGACAGGCTATCACATAGCAGTCCATCGAGGTGATGCCAAGCCTGAAAAATGAACGTTTATTGCGTGAGGGCGCAGGTGGAAAGCCCGCAAGGGCAGAAGCCGCTGGGGACGCGGCGGCAAAAAAGCGAGCTTGTAAGCTCTTTTTGCCGCCTTGCGACCCCACGGCTTGTGCCCGCGGACTTGGAACCGAAGAC
>DUOL01000019.1 GCA_012838875.1 Bacteroidales bacterium
ATATTATCAATTTGCAAAAATCAATTGTCGCAAGCCAAGAAGCGGATTTTGAAAAATCAAATAAAATAGCGATTCAAGAAAAGTTGAATGAGATTAAGAAAATTGAAAATCTACTCCTTCTCGATGAAAAAATTACACAGAAATATAAAGATATTACACAAACAGTCTCTACGCAATTGCTTAACGGAACCATTACCGCCTACGATTTTATTAAATATAAAAATAATGAAGTGCAGTCGTTAATCAGTCAAGAAGTTCATCACTTTCAACTTCTTAAAGCGAAATATGAACTGTTGGCGCTGAAAGGAAAATTATAAATTTTAATCTATGAAAACAGTGAAAAAATACACGTTATTACTTATTATTACAGCGGTTGTTTTTGTAAGTTGTAAGACAACCGAACAAAATGTAACACCTTCGACTTCGGGTGAGTATCAAGCGGGCGTTGTGATGTTTAAATTAAAAGATGATTATCCTCTGAATTTTTCAGTGAAAGAAGATAAAAACGTAGACTTAAAGGAGTTTAAATTTTTGAGAAAAGAGATTAAAAAGTTTGAAATTGTTCAAATAACAAGACCGTTTGACCTTTTTGACGACCCCAAATTGCTTAGAACTTTTAAAATTGCGTTTAAAAAAGAAAAAAATATAGACGCATTAATAGATGCGTTAAACGCTATTCCTGAAATAGAATATGCAGAAAAAATACCAATAAAACGTAAATTAAAATAGTAATTTTATGATTTTTTATATATCTTTGCGAACCGAAAAAAGAGTTTTTTAAAACGAGTAATGATGATATATAAATTTACGTTTTAGCAATGAGAAAATTTATCCTTTTATCTCTTTTATTCCTTATTTCTATCTGTGGAATAGAAGCGCAAAATGTTTCGCCTCATTATGTTGACGGTACGTTATACGTTAAATTAACGGACGATTATCCGCTGACATTTAAAGTCGATGTTGACAATGGTCGTACCATTAATGAATCGGAGTTTCCGTTTTTGCAAGAGTTATTCGCAAAATATGGAGTAACTTTAATAGCGCAAGAATTTTATCTTTTTGATGATGAGAAACTTTTACGCACGTTGACGATTTGGTTCTCCGAAGTGGAAAAAGCAGATGAATTTATTGCCGAGCTATTATTGCACAAGGAGATTGAATATGCTGAAAAGCCAACGATTAAAAAACAATTGTTTAACCCTGATGATCCCTATTGCGTCTCAATTGATAACATAAATATGAATTGGCATTTGGATATGATTAAAGCCTCTTATGCTTGGGATTTGCAGCGGGGTAGCCCGGATATTAAAGTGGCTATTGTCGATAATGCCGTTTGGGGCGAGCACGAGGATTTGCAAATCTCCTCCGATAACTTATGTTATTTTAAAGAACTTGAAGGGGTTCCTACGGCAATAATAGGCAGTGCTAGCCCGCCAAGTTCGGTAAATCAAAATATGATTTGTAGCGTAGATGAATTTAATACATATTGCGATGCTTATTATTGGTCGCATGGCACCCATTGTGCCGGCTTAGCGGGAGCGATTACCAACAACGGTAAGGGGATTGCCTCTATCGGAAGTGGAGTATCGCTTATGGGCGTGAGAATGGCAAGAGATGACGGGATATTGATATATGACAACGAAGGCGTGCAATGGGCGGCAGATAACGGAGCAAAAGTTATTAGTATGTCCTACTGCTCACCCGTACCAGAGCAAACAGGGCGGCAAGTGCTACAAACCGCCTATGAGCACGGAATTATTTTAGTTGCAGCGGCCGGAAATGGAGCTAAAGAGTCTCAGCACGAAGGGTTTGAGCCGAATCAGATTATCTATCCGGCAGGTTATCCCTTTGTCATTGGTGTTGCTTCGGTTAATAACAACAGAAAATTATCATCATTTTCCCAATATGGAGCCGATAGAGCCGATATTGCCGCTCCCGGCGGATTTACGGTAATTAATAATAGAGAATTGATGCCCAGTGTTTTGAGCACAACCTATTGCAAACCCCAACTTTTAAGATTAACCGGCTTTAACTTTTCCGATGTCTATTACGATGCCATGCAAGGCACATCAATGGCTTGTCCGATTGTATCAGGCTTGTGCGGGCTCTTGGCTTCGGCATACCCGGATATTACGCCCGCACAGGCTAAAGAATGTTTACAGTCTACCGCACAACCACTTGCACCAGGCTCCAATCAGATAGGCGGCAATGGTATTATCAATGCCTATTCTGCTGTGCTTTGTGCACAAGAGTTAGCCGGAAATGTGGGAATTTGCGATAAACTGACACTAACGAATCAAATTTCCGTATATCCTAACCCGGCTCAAGATATATTATATGTCGTGAGTGAAGAAGGGGAGGTGAAAAAGATTGAAATACTGGACGTTGCCGGTAGATGCGTGGCTACGGAGCAAATGCCGAAAAGTGAAACTATACTCCCAATTTCAAATTTGACGAGCGGACTTTATCTACTTAAATTTACCTGTTCCAATAATGAAATTATCATTAAGAAATTTATTAAACAATAATCTATTTATATAAAAACTCAAAAAAATGAAAAAAATCCAACTTTTATTTATTGCCTTAGTTTTAACGATTTTTAATCTACAAGCACAAACCGTTGAGACTAACTTTGTTGATGGAGTTATCTATCTTAAATTCGTCGATGAATTTCCTCTTGATTTTCAGGTGAATGAGGATAGAAGTGTTGATTTAGACCAATTTCCATTTTTACAAAAAGTATTTGAAAAATACGAAGTTTACGGGGCGGCGCAAACTCTCTATCTTTTTGATGACCCAAAATTATTAAGAACGCTGTCAGTCGGGTTTTCCGCTATCACACAAGTAAATGAATTTATTAAAGAGCTTTCGGCTATTCCTGAAATTGAGTACGCCGAAAAAATATCTATTAAAAGACCGCTCTATACGCCAAATGACCCATATTATGGAACTGTAGGCGGGGCAAATTTAAAATGGCATTTAGATAAAATTAATGCGTCAACAGCTTGGGATTTACAGCAAGGAACGGCAAATATTAAAGTGGCAATTGTTGATAATGCCGTTTGGGGGGCGCATCCCGATTTGCAAATAAGTTCAAGTAATCTCTGCAAAATCGGAGGTTCTTATAATCCAACGCCTACTGTTGGGAGCGCTAGTCCGCCAAGTTCTGTAAATCAAAATATGACTTGTAGCCAAAGTACATTTTATACAAGTTGCGCTGCTTATGATTGGTCGCACGGTACGCATTGTGCCGGTTTAGCCGGGGCAATGAATAACAATAGCGTAGGCGTTGCGTCTATTGGCGGGGGTGTTACTTTGATGGGTGTTCGTATCGCCGATGACAATGGCGACATGTATTATGGCAATTATGGTGTACAGTGGGCGGCACAAAATGGAGCAAAAGTGATAAGTATGTCCTACGGCTCGTTCCAGGAAGATGCTACCGAGCGAAACCTTATGCAAGCCTGTTATAATGCCGGAATTATCTTAGTAGCTGCCGCCGGTAACGAAGGAGACCAAGGAAACTATATTAACTATCCTGCCGGTTACTCTACAGTTATCAGTGTAGCCTCTATCGATCAAAATGGGAAATTGTCAGACTTCTCTCAATATGGAGCGGGAAGAGCCAATATCGCGGCTCCCGGCGGTTATAGTTCGCAAAATCTAAATATTGTAAGTACTACTTTTTGCACTTCGCAATATTTAAGACTGGCCGGGTACTCCAGTTTAAACGGACAATATTATGATGGCATGCAAGGTACGTCGATGGCTTGTCCAATCGTAGCAGGCTTGTGCGGTCTCTTAGCTTCCGCTTATCCTAATATTACTCCTGCACAAGCACTCTCTTGCCTACAATCTACGGCAAGCCCCTTGGCGTCAGGGTCAAACCAAATTGACGGCAACGGATATGTCAATGCACGTGCCGCCGTACAATGTGCCCTCGACCTTGCAGGTGGTGGCGATACTCCTCCAGTAGGAGAGTGCGACTGGCACACAAACCTTTTGGAAAGTGATGAAGCCGGCTTTCTATTTGACCAAGACCATACCAGTTCTATCTATAAATATGCGGAAATCTTTACTAATACATCAACCGTGCAATTAGACTCTGTGGCTGTCTATACCTATAAGGTTCATCCGGTTACATCTTCATCCACTATTAATGTGAAAATTTGTAGTGCAAATGGACTTGTCCCGGGTACTGTTTTAGCCACTAAAGCTATACCGTATAACCAGCTTCAGAATAATGGGTGGAATTACATTCCATTTTCACCCTCTCTTAATATTAACGGCACTTTCTTTGTAGTGGTTGAGCTTAATCAAACACCCACAACAGACACCGTTAGATTAGTACTTACCTCTTCAGAAGGACGTACGGACGCAGACGCTACAGCTTACGCTTATTACAATAATGAATGGAGGAGAATTGCAGACCTTTTTGTTGCCGGAAACCCACAAACCCCTCTAATAGGCTCCTTTTTTATTGGCGCCTATATGTGCCCGGAAGGAGGAACGCAAACTTGTAACGCCCCTACAAATTTAACCGCTACCCCAAACCATAATACTCGTAAGATTTATTTAAGCTGGAATGGCGTATCAGGGGCTACAAGCTATCTCGTCTTTAGAAATGGAACACAAATTGCTTCTAATATCACAGCGACAAATTATACCGATAACAACGCAGCCGTTAATGTTACTTATACGTACACGGTCAAAGCGGTTTGCCCGAGTGGCACCTCGCAAGCCTCCAATTCCGCTACCGCAAAACTTTTACAAACCGGTATTAATGAGCTGGAAAGCGCCCTCGTCTCTATCTATCCTAATCCGTTTAATAACGTCCTTACAATCTCATTATCAACAACTTCAATTAAAGATGTGCAAATTATCGATATGACAGGACGTGTGATTAAACAATATCTGAATGTTGGGAAAGCAGAAACGGAACTTGAACTGAATAATCTCTCTAATGCCGTCTATTTCATTAGAATAACCACAACGGACGGTAGCTACTACTACGACAAAATTATAAAACAATAAAATAGATTAAAC
>DUOL01000151.1 GCA_012838875.1 Bacteroidales bacterium
GAAAATAGAAACAGATAAAAAATAAGGGAAAACCCATTGGAGTATATTGTCGTAGCGAAAGCGATGCTTAAAGTTATATATATCAGCCTTTTAATTCGTAGAATAGGCAACTCTTTGGTAAAGATAAAAAATTGATAGAAGAATAACAGATAGAAAAAAGCAAATGAGGTGTCGGTTAAATTTCCTAAGATATTACCGAGGAATCGGGGCGACAGAAAAAGAAATAGGAGGGAGAAAAGTGCGGCTCGCCAAGAAAATAGTCTAACTAAAAATAATCCCAGAATTAAGAAAATTCCAAATCCGAATAGGGAACTGACAAAATGGCGAATGTAAAATAAATTATCTTCTTGTCCAATCCAATGAGCAATCTTAAATACCAAGTTATCCATGCTTTGTCCGCATGTTTGTAGCTGTAAAGCAACGTTTTGGGGTAACTCTTTTTCGCTGTTTCGGGAGGATTCATAAAGTTGTTTGGCTATTCTTTCACTTTCCCACTCGCGGCTGGAAACCCCCATATCTAAACTGAGGTAGGGAAGGAGAAATAGAAAGAGAGTTAGAAGAACAATAAAAAGCAAGAGCCAGATGTTCTTTTTTGAAGCGTTGGAAAAAGAAAATAGTTGCCTATTAAATTGTTTATACGGGTATTGATTTTTATTATTTTTCTTAAAACGCAATGACCATACTTCTTTTTCAAAGATTTGCCTTGAGGTGAAGAGCCGAGCAATTGATTTATTAATCTTTTTGAGGAATTGATACATCAGTAGTTTTTAAAAGAAAAAAGAATAAAACGTTTATTATTAGAAAATTTTAAAAAACAAAAGTACACTAATTTTTAGAATAAAATTGAAATAAAAAATCTCATAAGAGAAGAAATTCCCTTTTTCGTTTCAAATTTTACTATTTTTGTGAAGATTATAATTGTAGAAATAATACTAAAACCTTTAATAGTGATGAAAAATGTACTAAAATGCGCACTCATTATTTTATTCTTTCAAAATTTTGCTCTTAAATCGCAGATTCGCACGGATACGCTACATGTCATCCATTATGATATCCATCTTTCCGTTCTTGATTTTTCCAATAAAAAAATAGGCGGGTATGCCGAGTTGCAGATATTAGCGAAAGTGAATAATTTAACTCGAATAAATTTAGATTTACACTCTTTAACGGTAGATTCCGTTAAAAATAATAGTGATAGGCTTACTTTTACTCATGATGGAATGCTGTTGGCGATATTTTTGACGGAGGCATTAAATTGTGATGATACGATTACTCTACGGGTTTATTATCAAGGAGTTCCTGCAAAAGATGCTTTGTGGGGCGGGTTTTATTTTGCCGGGCAATATGCGTTTAATTTGGGAGTTGCTTTTACCTCCATACCTCATAATTTCGGACGTGTTTGGTTCCCCTGCCTTGATTATTTTACCGATAAATCTACCTATTCTTGCTCCGTTCGGACTTCGAACAACAAGATGGCGATATGCGGAGGGGTGTTGACCGATACAACGCATTTACCCGATAATACCATTATTTGGCGTTGGGAACTTACAACTCCCATTCCAACCTATTTAGCCTCTATTGCCGTAGGCAATTATGTTGTTTACGAAGATATATACGAGGGAATTGAGCGGGATATTCCGATAGCCATTTACGCACCGCCCGCTTATATCGATAACGTTGCGTCATCTTTTGTTAATTTAAAAGAGATATTGCGTCTTTTTGAAAATTCTTTCGGTGCTTATCAATGGGAAAGGGTAGGGTATGTGTTAGTTAATTTTTCGAGTGGTGCGATGGAACACGCTACGAATATTGCCTATCCGCAATCTGCCGTGAATGGAAATTTAACTTATCAGTCGTTTTATTCGCACGAGTTGGCACATTCTTGGTTCGGCAATCTGATTACGTGCGAGCAAGCGGAGGAAATGTGGATTAATGAGGGTTTTGCTCGTTATTGCGAAGCCTTAGTGGAGGGGCATTTCGCTCCGAATGACAATCCTTATTTAGATGGCTATAAATGTAATATTCGGGCTTTGCAGGCTTCCGTGTTACAAACGGCTCATATTGATGACGGCGGTTATTACGCACTCGATAATGTACCGCAACATAGTACCTACGGAGCAACGTCTTACGATAAAGGAGCTTTAGTTGTTCATACGTTGCGTAATTATCTTGGCGACTCCCTCTTTTTCACCGGTGTGAAGCAGATTTTGGAAAATTTCCAATTTAAAAATATCAACTCAAAACAATTTTTTGATTCGTTGTCGCACTATACGGGCGTCAATCTGCAAAATTTCTACGAAGGTTGGGTGAACCAACCCGGTTTTTTGCACTTTTCCATAGATTCTATCCGTCCTACGAGAACGAATTATTATCAACTCTTTGTTAGACAGAAACTTAATAACGCTACGAGTTTTGGCTCGGATAACAAGATTGATATTACACTTTTCGATGAGTTTGGGACTCAACGAACCGAACAGTTTAATTATTCCGGGGAGTACGGAAATTTTGAGATGTTTTCCGAAACTCCTCCTCTTTTCGCTGTTGTCGATTTTTACGAAAAGATGAGTGATGCCACGATTGACTATAATTACACTTTTACGCAAACCGGAACTTATATTTCAGCGGAGGCGGGCTTCGTCTGTTCTGTCCAACGAATTGATTCGGCGGCGTGGCTGCGGGTCGAGCACAATTTTGTTTCGCCCGATGAGTTGAAAAATGCCAATGAAAATATCTTCGACATTTCTCCTAATCATTACTGGCGGGTGGAGTATTTAGCCAATGACGAATTTACAGGCACTTTTTCGTTCAAATTTAAAGCGGACGCACCTACGGAGCTCGATTATCCGCTCTTTAGCGGTGGAAATTCTACGGCAAATCTCGTTTTGTTGTACCGCCGCAATGCCACAGACGATTGGCGTATAATTCCTTCCGTAATTCAAGGGAATTTGTCAGGTATGATTAAAAGCACGCAGTTTCGTCCCGGTGAGTACACGTTCGGCATGGGAAATCGCGAGGCTACGGAGATTAATCAAAAGAAATCATCTACGCATTGTATCGTTTACCCGAATCCGACATTGCAAAATATAACTATTGATTGTCCTGATTATCAGGAGTTTAATAATTATTTTATTTATAATTCACAAGGGAAGTTGTTGTTTGAGGGGCGTTTACATTCGTCCAAAACCGTAATTCCTACGGCAGGGTTTGCTCGGGGTTACTATTTAATAAAATTAAAATCGTCTAAAACGGGCGAATTAATTACAACTAAATTTATTATTCAGTAGAATAATTTTATTATTTATTAGGGCGTGTCCCCTTTCGCTGCGCTCAGGGGTCGGTCTTCGGTTCCAAGTCCGCAGCCGCAAGCCGTGGGGTCGCAAAGCTGCAAAAAGAGCTTACAAGCTCGCTTTTTTGCAGCAGCGACCCCAGCGACTTGCGGCTTTGCGGGCTTTCCACCTACGCCCTCACGCAGCCAACTTGCTCATACAGAGGTATATAGCTAAAGTGTGCGGGTAGGAGCGGGTAATCGGTATCAAAAAAGGAGATAGAAGTAAATCTATCTCCTTTTTTAGTTTCAAATCCCGTAAGATAATTTTTAATTTCTTTTTTCTTTAATTCTCGCTTTTTTACCTGTCAATTCGCGTAAGTAGAATATTCTTGCTCTGCGAACGACACCTCTTTTATTAACGGTAATTGCCGAGATGAGGGGAGATGCAAAGGGGAAGATACGTTCTACACCAACTCCTCCGGACACTTTTCGTACGGTAAAAGTTTGGGTAACACCGCTTCCGGCAATTTGTAAAACTACACCTTGAAATTGCTGAATACGCTCTTTCGCACCTTCGACAATTCTATAGGAAACGGTAACCGTATCACCGGCTTTAAATTTTGGAAATTCTTTGATTGTAACAAAATTATCTTCAACGTACTGTATCAATTCTTTTTTCATCTCTTATGCAATTAATTATTGATATTCAATTTTGGGTGCAAAAATACACTTTTTTTTTATACAAAAATTCTTTTTTTTAAACATCTGCAAAATTATGGGAAAGGAAAAATGAAAATTCTTTTTTGTTACTCAATGAAGCTATAGAGTAGAGCAATTTCGTCTTTCCATAACGTTTCGTCCGGTGTTTCCAAAATAATAGGCATATTTTCAAATAGGGAATCATTGATAAATCTTCGAAAGAAATCTAAGCCGAAAAGCCCTTTTCCGATATTGTCGTGGCGGTCAACACGACTACCAAGTTCCTTTTTGGTGTCGTTTAAATGAATTCCTTTTAAATACTTGTTGCCGACGATTTTATCAAAATTTTTAAATACTCCCACGTATTTTTCTTCGTCTTTTATGTCATATCCTGCGGAGTAAGTATGGCAAGTGTCGAGGCACACGCCGACCCTTGATTTATCTTCCACTTTATCAATAATGTGGGCTAAATGTTCAAAACGGAAGCCTACGTTACTTCCTTGTCCTGCAGTATTTTCTATAACTGCCGTAACATTTTCGGTTTTATCCAACGCTATGTTAATTGATTCGGCAACTCTGTCCAAGCATTCTTCCAGCGAGATTTGGTTAAGATGACTTCCGGGATGAAAATTGAGAAGTTTTAAACCCAACTGTTCGCAACGTTGCATTTCATCTAAAAAAGCGTTCCGTGATTTTAGCAAACCTTCGTGTTGGGGGTGTCCTAAATTGATTAGATAGCTGTCGTGAGGTAGAATATAGTCAGGTGAAAAGCCATAGTTGGCACAATTTTCTTTAAACTTATCAATATTTTCGGCTTTAAGTGGCGGTGCCATCCATTGCCGCTGATTTTTGGTGAATAGAGCAAATGCTTTTGCTCCAACTTGATGCGCATTTAAAGGGGCATTTTCAACACCGCCTCCTGCACTGACGTGAGGTCCAATAAATTTCATAATTTTTTTTCAACAAAAATAACCTTTTTTTAATAATTTTCTCTTTTTTATCATCATTTATTACCAAAAATAAAATTTTTTCTTCCTTTTTGAAAGAATGAAGATAAATTACTAAAATCATCAACTATTGAACTATCAAGAAATCAATTAGTTGAGAAACGTCTTCTCTACTTGACAAAACCTCTTTTTTGTTGTATATTTGCACAGCCAAAAAGTAAACCATGAAATTATCACAATTTAAGTATTTTTTACCTCAAGATTTAATTGCCTTATATCCAAACGAAGAGCGTGACGAAGCCAAATTAATGGTCTTAAATAGAAAAACACAAAAAATTGAACATCGGTTGTTTAAAGATATATTGGATTACGTTGAAGAGGGGGATATTTTAGTTAGAAATAATACTAAAGTTTTTCCTGCTTTATTATATGGGGAGAAAGAGAAAACCGGAGCCAAGATTAGAGTTTTTTTACTTCGCGAGTTAGATATGGAAAGTCGTCTTTGGGATGTGCTTGTAGACCCTGCCCGTAAAATCAGAATTGGGAATAAACTCTATTTTGGAGATGATGACAGTCTTGTTGCAGAAGTTATTGATAATACCACTTCTCGTGGTAGAACGTTACGTTTTCTTTTTGATGGAGATTATGATGGCTTTAAAGCGAAGTTAAAAGAATTAGGAAATACGCCAATTCCTGAAGATATTCAAAAGCAGCGTGACATAGTGCCGGAAGATGAAACCTATTATCAAACAATTTATGCTAAGCATGAAGGAGCTGTAGTTGCTCCCGCTGCCGGTTTTCACTTCAGTCGTGAAGTGAATAAAAGGTTGGAAATTAAAGGAGTTGAGTTCTGTGAGGTTACCTTACACGCCGGATTAGGAAATTTTCGCGAAATTGATGTCGAAGACCTTTTTAAGCATAAAATGGATTCAGAAGCCATGATACTCTCTTCCGAAGCCGCCGCCATGATAAATAATGCTAAAGATGAGAAACATAAAATCATTGCTGTCGGAACAACCTCTATGAAAGCAATTGAATCGGCAGTATATACCAACGGTCATGTAAAAGAGTTTGACGGCTGGACAAATAAATTCATTTTTCCCCCTTACGAATTTGAAGTAGCTGATGCGATGATTACTAATTTTCATCCGTCAGAAAGTTCTATGTTAATGATGGTTTGTGCTTTCGGTGGGTACGAATTTGTTATGAAAGCCTATAAAGAAGCGATTGCTAATAAATACCGTTTCCTAACCTACGGAGACGCAATGCTGATAATTTAAAACATCTCTACCGCAAACAAATTTTGTTTTTTTTGATGTGTTGAATTAAATAACCTGCTTTGTAAAAATTAAATAGTAACAAAGAAGGGTAGCAAAATTGTAAGAAAAATTTAAAAAAAGGTTTTGTAATCCAAAAAAACAAACGAAAAGGCGTTGCTAATTGCAGTTTTTTAATTTTCACTACAAATTTTAAAAGCGAAATGCTTTTAATCCATTCCTCCTTTTTTTCTATATTTTGGTAAATAGATACTAAATTGCGAATTGCCTGTTCCGTTTGTTTAATGAATTGCGAGGTCTTTATTTCCACTTTGTGTAATAATGGATTCTCTACATGGTAAACTGTAAATCCTTGTTGTTGTAAAGCCCAACCGAATAAGGTGTCTTCATGCCCGTACCCTTGCACTGTTTCATCAAAATGTAAATGGTCGAAAACAGAACGTTTAATAACGAAATTGAAAGTTGAAAAAGAGAAATTCGGATTTTTATTCCTTTCCGAGGCTGATTTTACCTCTACTTTACGCCCGTAGTGCCAGCGTAACCGATAAAAATAGGGAGGCGGTTCAGGCGAATAGGCATAACCGCCGGAAATGACAGTATGTTGAGATAACTCCCGACAATAGTTTTTAATATACTGATTGCTAATAACTTCCGTATCGCAATCCATGAATAGGAGATAGGGGAATTTCGATTTTTCCACTAAAAGATTCCGAATAGCAGAGCGTCCAAGATTCTTTTTATTTTCAAAATAAGTAACGTGAGACAATTCGGTTAGTTGTGAATTAATATCTTTATAAAAAGTAGAAGCGTCATCAATCAATAATATTTCAAAATCAATAGCCTCTTCTACGGCTTGACGATGTAATTCACGAACTAACAAATTAACGTCCC
Organism: Bacteroidales bacterium; assembly: GCA_012838875.1. Lineage (GTDB taxonomy): Bacteria > Bacteroidota > Bacteroidia > Bacteroidales > WCHB1-69 > DUOL01. The sequence goes on from DUOL01000151.1 coordinate 7,083, forward strand.
AGTTATAAATACCGATACAAATAGAAAGCATGGAGGGGTTTATAGTAAAGAATCTATTAATTTTCCGTCTTCAATACAGATTGTACGAGAGGCAAATTTATCAATCATGGAGAAATTATGCGTTGCCATCAAGACGGTAGTTCCTTTTTGGTTAATATCATGTAAAACTTGGAAAATATCTTGTGCTGTAATGGGGTCTAAATTCCCTGTTGGTTCGTCCGCAATAATAACTTCCGGATTATTTAGTAAGGCTCGTGCAATACAGACACGTTGTTGTTCGCCTCCTGATAATTGATGAGGATATTTAAAATCTTTAGTGGATAAGCCAACTAAAGTTAAAACCTCTTCGGCACGGTTTAGCATAGCATTTTTATCTTTCCAATGAGTTGCTTTTAGGACAAATAACAGATTATCTATAACTGTTTTATCCGATAATAGTTGATAATCTTGAAAAATGATTCCTAATTTTTTTCGTAATTTAGGAATTTGACGTGTTTTAATCTTTTTTAAATCAAAGCCTACAA
>DUOL01000152.1 GCA_012838875.1 Bacteroidales bacterium
GCAAGGCGGCAAAAAGAGCTTACAAGCTCGCTTTTTTGCCGCCGCGTCCCCAGCGGCTTCCGCCCTTGCGGGCTTTCCACCTGCGCCCTCACGCAGCTAAGTTGCTCGTGCAGAGTATTATAGGGGAGGGTGGGGCGAGTGGAAAGCTAAATCTCTTTAATTCGCAATTCGCAATTCGTCATTCGTCATTCATCATTCGTAATTCATAGTTCGTGCTTCGTCCGCCGCTTTCTTGCTGTTGTAAAATCCCTTTTTCTATCAGGTCTTTGATGTCGCGGATGGCGGTGTCTTGTGAGCATTTGCAGATTTTTGCCCATTTTGAAGATTGTAGCTTTCCGACAAAATTGCCGTCAAGTAATTTATTGAGCATTAACTTTTGTCGGTCGTTAAAGGAAGTTTTGGCATGTTGCGTCCAAAATTCCGCTTTTATCATTATCCTTTCCAATGTTTTTTCGGAAGATAGTATCGCATTTTTCAGGCATTTCAAAAACCATTTGAGCCAATGGGTTATATCGCTTTCGGGGTTGTTTCGCTGTGTCTTTTCAAGAGCTTCGTAATATTTCTTTCGTTCTTTGTTGATTTGTGCGGTCATGCTGTAAAAGCGCCGTCTACTTTTATCGCTTCGCGCCAACAGCATATCGCTGATTGCACGGGCAATGCGTCCGTTGCCATCATCAAACGGGTGAATTATAACAAACCATAAATGCGATATAGCTGCTTTTATTACGCTATCTTGTTTGTTGTTACTATTTAGCCATTGAATGAAACGAGCCATTTCCGTTTTTACATTTTGTGCCGACACTGCTTCGTAATGCACTATTTCTCGTCCAAAGCTGCCGGAAATGACCTGCATCTCGCCGGTTCTGTATTGTGCAACTTTTATGGAATAGAGCCCACTACGTCCTGTTGGGAAGAGGGAACCGTGCCAGCTAAACAGACGATCTTCCGTGAGCGGTTTCTCGTAGTTTTGTGTTGCGTCAAGCATCATATCAACAATTCCGTCTATATTTCGGCTTGAGCTGATAACTCCGCCTACGTCAAGTCCTAAACGCCGAGCGATTGAGGAACGAACTTCCGCTTTATTCAACTTTTCACCTTCAATTTCAGAAGATTTTAGCACGTCAAGTGTTATGTTTTTGAGTGTGGCATCTTCTTGCAACCCAAACCCAAGCGAACTCATTTTGCCTAACAAACGTCCCTGTAAATGACGCACTTCCGCCAATAATGGACTGATTGTCTTTTCGTCCCACTTGAAATCCGTCCAATTTTTTCGTTGATAAATATATTGTCCCATGATTATTTTAATCTTGAAAGTGCAAAGATATATTTTTTGCGAAGAATAACGACTATATTCTCCGCAAATTTTGCGAAGAAAAAAGAATTAGCTTTGCAACGAAGCACGTGTGTTGGCAAAGTGGGCGGCATTCCTTTTGCCTTGATTTTTTAGTACTTTTGTATCAAGACAAAAGTACGGACTGACTTATACCCTTTTTTCTACACAAAAAAATAAACTAAAGATTTAAAATAAATTACACACGACATGGGTTAATGGTTTGCTACTTGTCGTAGTGGGGGATTACGGGGAGCTTCATTTTTAACCAAGTACAAATGTTGATAGAAGTACTGCACTTGATTTAACCACGTCAGCTCCAATTGTGGCAAACGGCTGTTATGCACCGCTTATTATATCTTTAATGCCTTTAATTAGTTGCTCTACCCCGTCTGTAAAATATGCCTGTCCAATATTTACAATTTGTCGTCCAGCTTGTGTCGCTACTCCTTCTATAAACTTTTTCATTATTAGTTTAAACGTAATTTCTTCTCCTTTTTCAACCTTGATAGATGTCTTGCATTCCTTTACGATTTTCTCAATACTATCTTTTTCTTTAGAATAATAATCTTCAAGAAGGTCAATGAATGAATCAATGTGAATTGAAATAATTTCTGAATTAAAGGAGCTGTCAGAGAAGTGTCCGAGTTTTTTAAGTTTTGCGCTTATACTTGTTCTTAAAAACTTGTTTTCAATTACAAATTGAATTTTATTTTGGTCTGACCGTAGTTTTGATTCTTTTATAATTTTAAAAAAGTTCGTTTCAATATCTTCTTCTTGGATATTTCCGTATTTTAAGTCGGCTTCGTAGGCAAGTCTTTTGATTTTGCTTTCTGGAATTTGAAGTAAAATACTTGATTCATAATTTGTCTTATCCTTTAAGTTTCCGTAGCGTTTAAGTAAATCGTAGATTAAAACTTTAAAGTCATTTTTGTTCATTGAACCGAAACCACTTCTTGAATATCGGTCAATAAAGTCTTGGGAAAATTTAACGTTGTCGGTTATTTCCATCATTATCGTTTATTTAAGAGGTGCATAGCATATAATTCATGAAACAAAGGTATAAAAAAATTACGAATTACAAATCATGAAATCTAACCCAAGTTTCACACCAAAAAAAAAATTTCATCAATTTTAGCATGAATTTGAGGTGTTTTAAAAATGTAATATCTTGATAATCAACGTGTATTGTTTTTGCGAGGAGCTGAAAATCAAAATGTAGGACACATTCGTTAAAATTAATAGTTGTACTTTTGCCGCATGCACGTTAATGTTCAGACACGGTTCAATGCGGCATTAGGTCAGGAGGCTCCTTATTATCGTTTTAAGGAGTCCTATCGTGATATTCGTGGGAATGTGCATTCCATCATCGTTCTAAACGTAGGATTTGAACCGGAACTTTTGCCAAAGCAAATGTTCAAAATAGCCCATGTCC
>DUOL01000153.1 GCA_012838875.1 Bacteroidales bacterium
AGCTTCTAAAGTCGCTTTTTTGCCGCCGCGTCCCCAGCGGCTTCCGCCCTTGCGGGCTTTCCACCTGCGCCCTCACGCACGCCAACTTGCTCGTACAGAGTCATTTAAGTTTAAAATGAAAAGCGGGAAGTGAAAAAATGAAAACTGAAAATTCGATATGATTGTAGCAAAAAGTAAACCCCAAGAGCCTTAAGAACCCCGAAGGGGTGACATGATAAAAATTAAGGAATGAAAATTGTTTAATTAAGAGCCTATTCTTTCATTTTTTTATTTACCTTTGCCATATCAATCCTCAAAGATTATGGAAACGCTCCGTTACTTCTACCACCCCGACCCAAACTTCCGGCTTAGCGTAGACCCACTAAGCGACAAATACCCGAACTTAACTCCCTATGCCTATTGTGTGAATAATTGGAAAAGTGTAGAAAAGCAATTAGGAAAATCATCAAATATATTTTTTAGAATAATTCGATAAACTTTAGCTATGATAAAAAAAACACATATTATTATTTATTTATTGATTTCGCTGTTTTATGGTTGCAGCACAATGTACTATAATAACATTGAAGCGTTCACACATCCGTTAGATTCTAATCCTGTTTCACTCTACTTAAAACCTGCTAAATATTATAAAGAACTTTATCCTGACACAGAAGCTGGATGGATAGTTGAAATTACGCAGAAAAAAGGAGGATACTTTAAAATTAATATAAATGATTTATCACTTAATGATGTATTTATAAGAACAGGGGAATTAGGATTAACACTGAGAAACGTGGATTCACGTAAAATACCCGTATATGAACACCCTGATACACTTTCTTCTATTAAGGATTATCTATCTGGAGCCGGAATAGGAAAGTTATATGATATATCTAATGGATTTGCTTTGTTAAAATTTACTATAGATGGGAAAATTACTAAAGGTTGGATAGAATTTTACCATTTATGTAATAATCCGTATACTACATGTAATTGAATAGGGTATGTTCCTCCTTATTCTTTTAAAAAACCAAAACGGGAGCTGTCAAAGCTCTCGTTTTTTATGTGCGCTACGCATACCATACATCTATAGGGTGGAAATCCCGAACGTGCCAGCCAATTGGAAGCGTTAGTCAAAGACAAGGGTGTCGCTCGTAAGGGTAAATTCGAAGGAATTAGGAGACAAACCATAGTGTATGAACAGAAATATAATACAGGAAAAATGTGTGGCAATAGACTAAGACAAAAATCCGGCATCAAAATAGAGGCTGTCTCAAAAGCAAAAACAGTCTCTTTTTATATGTTTTTTCTTTGATTTTTTTGTTATTTTTCCACCTCTATCTCATTGTTTTTTAGTCTTTTTGCATAAAATTAAAGGATACTATCCCAAAAAGTGTGTAAAACTCAAAGTTTAAAATTTCTACACGAGCAGGTTGGCTGCGTGAGGCGCTTAGGTGGAAAGCCCGCAAGGGCGGAAGCCGCTGGGGACGCGGCGGCAAAAAAGCGAGCTTGTAAGCTCTTTTTGCCGCCTTGC
>DUOL01000154.1 GCA_012838875.1 Bacteroidales bacterium
AAAAAAGCGAGCTTGTAAGCTCTTTTTGCCGCCTTGCGTCCCCACGGCTTGTGCCCGCGGACTTGGAACCGGGCGCCGACCCCGAGCGCAGCGAGGGGACACGCCCAAAAGAAAAAAATAAAGAAAAAAATAAAAACTTATTTAGACAATATTTTTCCCTTTTTTAACCAAATTATGCCTGTCATTGTGATTATTAATGAAAGTATGAGTATGGGGATAAATAGTTGTTGGTTTTGGAAAATTGCCGTCTCTACATCGATTCCGTTTCGTAAAACGAGGTACTGCAATACTACCGATATGGTGTTGTGGGAAAAATGGGCGACTATGGGAAGCCATAAAGATTTGCCCCAGAAAAAGAGATAGCCAAGATAGACGCCTAATAAAAAACGGGGTAAAAAACCGTAAATGTCGAGATGGACGGCACTGAAAATAAAAGCTGTAATAATGATGCTAATGTGCTTATTTTTAGTCCATTGTGTTAAAAACGGCAATATTGTTCCACGGAAAAAAAATTCTTCGCATACTGCGGGCAAAACTCCTAAAAGAAGTACATTAAACAATAATACGGAAATTTTGGGATTGTCTATCAGCAAATTAAGAATCCTTTCACTCTCTTCGTAATAACTACGAAACCAATTTTCTATACCTCTCCAAGAAGCAGGGAACGTTAAGGATTCGTTCCAAGCGGCTAAGCATAAAACAAGCGGCAAAATAAAAAAAGCTAATAAGAAAACGATGAGAATCTGTCGGCACTTAGGAGAATTGGTGATTTCACTGTACTTCCAGAGACTTTCGGTAGACAAAAAGCTGAAAATGAGAGCAGGAATAAACCAAACGCCTATGGAGGTTATGGACTGAATTATACGCATTAGATTTATTTCGGCTTGTAGTGTCGTACTATCTCCTTGCCGGAAAAAGGTTTCCGATATTAATTGTGCTAATGCCGCAAATACGAAAAATGCTCCTAACCAAATGAGTAGCAAATACAAAAAGCGTATAAAAAAAGGTTTTGACGAGAAAAAAGGAGACGTTTCCATAGATAATCAGTTTCTATTCTACTTCCAACAAATCTTTATTTTCCTGAGTTGAAAGTGTTAATACGTGTGAGAAAAAGGCAATCAAAAAGAGTTTTGGATTAAGTAATATTTTTCTCATTACTTACCACTTTAAGTTTAAGTTCATCTAACTGTTCTTGAGTAACCGGAGAGGGGGCATCAATCATCACATCGCGAGCCGAATTATTTTTGGGAAATGCGATGAAATCGCGGATAGATTCTACATCCGATAAGACGGCACAAAGTCTGTCGAAGCCGAAAGCGATACCGCCGTGTGGAGGACAGCCATATTGGAAAGCATTAAGTAAAAAGCCGAATTGTTCTTCCGCCTCTTCTGCTTTAAAGCCGAGAACTTCAAACATCTTTTTTTGTAGTGCGTTATCATGTATTCTTATTGAACCGCCGCCGATTTCACTGCCATTGATAACTAAATCATAAGCATTCGCCTTAACTTTTGCCGGCTCTGTGGTGAGTAACGGGATATGTTCCGGTTTTGGTGAGGTAAATGGGTGATGTTTAGCATAGAAACGTTGTGTCTCCTCGTCCCACTCTAACAAAGGGAAATCGACAACCCACAACGGTTTATAAACCCCTTTGGAGCGTAATCCTAAGCGTGTTCCCATTTCAAGACGCAATTCGCCGAGTTGCTTTTGTACTTTCTCCGTCTTTCCTGCCATAATCAAAATTAAATCGCCCTCTTCCGCCTGACAATGCTCGGCTATTCGTTTTAAATCTTCCTGAGCATAAAACTTGTCTACCGAAGACTTGTAATTTTCCGGTTGACACAAAATATAGATTAATCCTGAAGCTCCAATTGTGGGACGTCTTACAAAATCGACAAGTTCATCAAGCTGTTTTCGGCTATAAGAGGCACACCCTTTAGCAACAATGCCGATGACCAGTTCCGCCTCATTAAAAATCTTAAATTCACGATGTTTAGTCAAGGAATTAAGTTCCACGAATCGCATATCGAAGCGGGCATCCGGTTTATCGGTGCCATAATAACGCATAGCCTCTTCGTAGGTTATCCTTTCAATTTGAGGAATCTCTATATTTTTAAAAGTTTTAAAAATATGTCTAACCAAACCTTCGAATGTAGTAAGCACGTCTTCTTGCTCTACAAAGGACATTTCACAGTCGATTTGCGTAAATTCCGGTTGTCTGTCGGCACGCAAATCCTCGTCTCTAAAACATTTTACAATTTGGAAATAGCGGTCAAACCCGCTCATCATTAGGAGTTGCTTAAATGTTTGCGGTGATTGGGGCAGCGCATAAAATTCGCCTTCATTTACGCGTGAAGGGACGATAAAATCTCGTGCTCCTTCAGGGGTTGAGCGAATCAAAAAGGGAGTTTCTATCTCAAGAAATCCGATTTTATTCATATAATTTCTAATTTCCAGCGCTAAGCGGTGTCTGAAAATCAAGTTATTTTTCACCGGATTTCTTCGCAAATCCAAATAACGATATTTCATACGTAGCTCATCACCTCCGTCTGATTCATCTTCAATCGTAAAAGGAGGAAGTAGAGAGGAGTTAAGAACTTGAATATCCGTAACAACGATTTCAATATCTCCCGTTGGAATATTTTTATTTTTATTTGACCGTTCAATAACCGTGCCTGTAGCTTGGATAACCCACTCGCGACCATAATCTTCTATTTTTTTATGTAGTTCCGGAAGAGTAGCGCTATTAAAGGTTAATTGAGTTATTCCGTAGCGGTCGCGTAAATCTATAAAGGTCATTCCGCCTAAATTTCTAATTTTTTGTATCCACCCGCTAAGCGTAACGGTTTGATTAAGATGAGAACTATTTAATTCTCCGCAGGTATGAGTCCGAAGCATAAACTATTTCTTTTGCTGTTGTTGTTTTTTATAATTTTCTACTTTTTCATAATGACGAAGGAACTCCGGTACCTGTTCCATGTCAATTCTTTTATTCAAAATAATTTTTCTTGTGCGGTTATCCATAATAAACATCGAAGGAGTTCCTGTTTCATAGATATTATAGGCACTCATATAATCGACATTTGCTTTTAGTCCGCCAACGTTAAGCCAGGGCAACTGCTTTTCTTTGAGATATTTTTTCCAACGGTTGATATCTTTTTCCGCCGCAACTCCATAAATATCAAAATTACGCATCCCTGCCCTTTCGAGAGAATCGTATAAAACTTTCATCTTCATGGTTTCTTTCGTACAAGTCGGGCAATCGGGGTCATAAAACCACAAAATAACGTAAGGTTTTGAAAAACCGTACGACGAGTACCAACGCGTAAAATCATCACTTTGCGTTGTATCGGGAATGATTAATTCCACCGCTGTTTTTCCTATTAAGAGCGGCTCAAGATTTTTCACCCTCTTCTCATATTTACGCACTAAATCTTCATCCATCCACGTGGCTTTATTTTTCAGTTGATTATTTTTAACAATGTGAACAAAAACTGCATCATGTCCCAATATTTTACTCGACTCGAATTTATACGATATCCACTCTAAGAAAAAACGATAAGATACGGAATCCTTTTCGGCTCTATTAAGTACCATATCCACGTACTTGCAAATCGTATCCGACTCTTGATAAAAGAGAATTTTCAAGAAATACTCATTAATTTTAGGCTCTAAGGCAGGAGTATACAAAAGTCGACCGTCAGAGAGGTCTACATTGTCCCAATAGTGAGTTCTATAATAAATAGCTTGAAAATTAGAATCTATAGTTCCGTCTTCTTTAACGGGGGGTGCCGGAACTTCAATCATCTTATACGCTTTTTGCATTTTTGAAAAGAGATAATCCGGATTTGCATCTATAAGGTCATTGATAAACTGCTCCATCTCCTTATTCACCTCTTCCAATTGTTCATTACAACTTCTGACTAATTCCTTATCTCCTGCTTCCTGAGCTTTTGCTCTTTCATCTCTTAATTCTTTAACTCTTTTCTGACTCTGCACACTTTTTTGCTGAAATTTCAACAGTTCCACATTCTCCGGAGAACCAACTATTATCACATCATTCACACCCCCGGTCGTATCACAAGTGATTGCAAAGTGTTGATTCTTATCAATGACAAAATTAAGATATGGACGTTTATTCTGATTAATCAACATATACAATCCGTCTTGATAAGGAGTATCTCCGGCAAATATATACTTTCCATAGCCGGACGGACGCACGGAATCTTTGAGGATTAATTTATCTCTAAAATGAACCGCCAAATAAAGTATGGAGTCCTTTGCATCCTTAACCAAAAACTTCAACTCATGCCCCTGCTTTGGGCTCGTTTTTTTTGTTTTTTGTGCAAACGCACTTTGCACCATCATTGCTGACAAGAAAAAAACGAAAATAATAACAATATTTTTTTTCATATTTTACAGTTTTAAAGTTTCACCTTATCCCCTATTTCTCCATTAATTTTTTCAATTTACTAAACGATAACTCTCGTGATATTATTTTATGATTTTTATCCATCAACAAAATAGATGGAGTTGTAATAATATCAAAAAAATCAATAAAATCATAATCGAGCATACCGTGCACACAACTCACATTTATCCAATCCAAATTATTCTCTTTAATAAAATCCAACCATGCTTCTTCATCTTCGGTCAATGCAACGGCATACACTTCAAAATTTAAGTCCGTTTTATACTCTTTATAAAATTCGGACAGTTCAGGAGTTAATTCGACACAACTGCCACAGTCGGGCTCCCAGAACCACAAAATGATAAAATCGGTCGTCAATTGGCTACTCTTACGACACTCTCCCGCTGTGTCCAACGCTAACAACGGTTTTACGGTTTCACCCGGTAAAAGTCTACGTTTTCGTTCAATTTTATTGTAAACAACACGTCTCATTTCCGGCTCGATAAATTTACAATCCGGAGTTGTGCAAAAAGAGTCGTATAAACCAACGGAAACACCATCCAATTCGGGAGGAGAAGTATAATTACTGTAATACTTAAACAGTTTTTCTAAATAGTAATCGAACACCTCGCGATTAGTCAAATTATTTAAAAAAGAGTGGATGTAATAAGAAAGAGTATCGGCATCTTGGGGTAAAATAGCAGTGAAAAATGAGAGAATTTTATCGGAAACGAAAGGGACACGCAGTAAGCGTGCATCATTAATAGCAATATTATCGAAATAGTGGGTTATTATATAACTCTGTTTTTGAATGGAGTCTTCTTGTATCGGTTCCGGCATTTTCAACGGGGCGATTGCTTTTATAAATTTCGACAAGAGACTATTCGGGCTAAAATCGCTAAATGCCTCTAATGTTTCTTCTCTGACGGTCGGTTCCAGCTTTGTTAACATCGCCATTTTTTCCACTTCAAAAAGTGCTTGATTCTCCGCTGAACCAACAATTTTCCGTTTTTTAAAAATATTCTCTTTAGAAGTAGAGATAGAAAATTCACGGCTCTTATCAATGATTAAATCGAATAAGTTTTGTTTCTCCCTGTTTTGAATGGAATAGATGCCGGGATAGAGTTCTTGTTTCCCCTTAAAAATCGCCACAAACCTTTTATTAACACGAGCAGAATCAAAAATATAAACATCCTCTCCATAATTCCCAACTAAATAGAGCACGGTATCAGTAATATTCTTAATTTTAACAGTAATTTTATATCCTTTCGATTGAGAAAAAATCGGCAAACAGATTAATAAAAGAAGAAATGAGAAGATGATTTTCTTTAACATAAATTAGCAATTCTATTTTTGTGTTGCAAAATTACATTTTTTCAAAACAAGTTTCAAGCCACGACACAATTTACGCAAAAAATATTACAATTTCTATTCTTTCGTAATCTAAAATGGGAGAAAAAATTGGAGAAAAATTTGTATCTTTGCCTCCGTGTATTTTAAAAACTAAAATTGCAAATAACGAACAATTAATATATTCTATTTAAACTGATTAAATATTAAAATTTTATGAAGAAAGTACTTATTCTTGGAGCCGGTTTAGTAGCTCGTCCTATTATTCGCGATTTGCTTGAAAAAGGATATTTTGTTACGGTAACTGATGTTACCGATGAACAACCTAAAAAATTAACGGCAAATCATCGCAATGCCAATCCTATTGCATGGCAAGTTAACGATGAAGAAGCGTTGGATAAACTGTTAGTCGAACATGATATTGTGGTGAGTCTAATCCCTTGGATATATCATCCTATCGTAGCACGTGCTGCCATTCGTAAAAAGAAAAACATGATTACAGCTTCTTACGTAAAGCCTGAGATGGCGGCGTTAAATGAGGATGCAAAAAAAGCGGGTATTATTATCCTGAACGAGTGTGGTTTAGACCCCGGCATTGACCACATGAGTGCTATGCGAGTAATTGACCACATACACGGTAAAGGCGGCAAAGTAAAAGAGTTTTACTCTCTATGCGGAGCACTCCCCGCCCCGGAAAGTGCTGATAATCCATACGGATATAAATTTTCTTGGAGTCCGAAAGGGGTTATCCTTGCCAGCAACAGCAGCGCCTTATACCTCAAACATGGTAAAAAAGTAGAAATTAAAAGCGAAGACCTTTTTAAAGATAAATTTGTCATTAACGATTTCCCAACAGTGGGAGAATTAGAAGTTTATCCCAACCGCAATTCTATCGATTATCTTGACATTTACGGCATTCCCGAAGCCGAAACGGTCTATCGCGGAACTTTACGCTATAAACATTGGTGCGAAATTCTTGACGCGATGAAGAGTTGCAATCTTATCACCGAAGAAAAATTTGATTTTACAAATAAATCTTATGCAGATATGGTGGCAATGATGATACAAACAGACAGCGAAAATATTAAGCAAAAAACAGCCGATAAACTGGGTGTCTCAATCTCCTCGCCCGCAATAGAAGGCATGGAGTGGTTGGGGCTTTTCGATACCACACCGATGAACCGTACAGAAGATTCACCTTTCGAAATTGTTGCCTATTTAATGTTAGACAAAATGTCTCTCGGCGAAAATGAACGCGATATGAACGTCATGCTTCATATTTTTAGAGCAGAATATCCTGACGGAAAACAAGAGGTTATTAAATCAAAACTCTTGGATTTCGGCTCTACTGCTACCGATACATCTATCGCTCGCAACGTAACCCTACCCGTTTCGGTGGCGGTTCGTATGATTTTAAATAAAGAAGTTAACTTAACGGGAGTATATCGCCCCACTATTCCTGAACTTTATAATCCAATCTTAGATGGTTTAGAAGAGTACGGAATAAAAATGGAAGAAGAGTATAATTTACCTTTAACTGAAATGATTCAATAAACCAATTTATAAATTTAAAAAAAATTACAGCTATGAACAATTCGAATTTCGAATTTAGAGAGCCGAAAAATGAACCTGTGTATAGTTATGCACCCGGCTCAATAGAAAGAGAACTCCTACAAAAAGAGCTTCATCGTCAATACAATCAAACAATTGAAATACCGCTTATCATTGGTGGGAAAGAGGTGAAAACCGGCAACCTTGGGAAAGTGGTTATGCCAACAGACCACCAACACGTGTTAGCAACCTATCACAAAGTGGGTAAAGCTGAAGTGGAAATGGCTATTAAAGCCGCTATGGAAGCTAAAAAAGAGTGGGAAAACATCCATTGGATAGAACGTGCCTCCATCATGATGAAAGCCGGTGAGTTGTTATCCAAAAAATATCGCTATAAACTCAATGCAGCGACCATGTTAGGACAAGGGAAAAATGCTTATCAAGCCGAAATTGACTCTGCCTGCGAAGCAATTGATTTTTTCCGCTTTAATGCCTATTTTGCATCTAAAATTTATGGTCAACAACCGCTTTCCGACAATTCGACAATTAACAGAATGGAGTACCGCCCGTTAGAAGGTTTTGTTTACTCCATTTCTCCTTTTAATTTTACCGCTATAGCTTGTAACTTAAATGTTTCTCCCGTTCTTATGGGTAATGTTATGATTTGGAAACCGGCTACGACTGCAATTCTTTCCAATTACTACTTAATGGAACTGTTCAAAGAAGCAGGTCTTCCGGACGGTGTTATCAACTTCCTCCCCGGTAGCGGTTCTATCATTAGTGATGCTGTTTTCTCGTCTCCCGATTTTGCAGGTGTTCACTTTACAGGTAGCACCAGCACTTTTAACGCTTTCTGGAAAACAATCGGCGAAAATGTCGGCAAGTATAAAACATATCCGAAAATTGTCGGCGAAACCGGCGGAAAAGACTTTATCTTTTCTCATTCAAGTGCCAACACAACCGAATTAGCCGTTGCTATTGTACGTGGCGCCTTCGAATATCAAGGACAAAAATGTTCTGCCGCCTCCCGCGCCTATATTCCTAAATCTATCTGGAATGACACCTTCGAACAGATTAAAGAGATGATGAAAACCATCAAAATGGGCGATGTTACCGATTTCTCCAATTTTATTAACGCCGTGATAGACGAAAAATCATTTGATAATATCGCCGGCTATATCGATAGAGCGGCAAAATCTAAAGATGCTGAAATTATCCTAGGAGGAAAATATGACAAATCAAAAGGATTTTTTATCGAACCGACTATCATATTAGCTAAAACCCCCAACTATGAATCAATGGTAGAAGAAATCTTCGGACCGGTACTAACTATCTACGTTTATGATGATAATAAATATGAAGAGACATTGAGTTTATGCGACCAAACGTCTCCGTATGCCTTAACCGGCTCTATTTTCGCTCGCGACCGCTACGCTATGAATTTTGCAATGGATAAATTACGCTATGCCGCCGGGAATTTCTACCTAAATGATAAACCCACGGGAGCTGTCGTAGGTAATCAACCTTTTGGCGGAGCACGCGGCTCCGGAACAAATGACAAAGCAGGTAGCGAACTAAACCTCTATCGCTGGGTTAGCCCACGCGCAATTAAAGAAGCTCTCGTTCCACCTACTGACTACAGATATCCTTTCTTGGAAAAATAAGAATTAAAATAAATTTAAACGTAGCTAAATTATAATTAGCTACGTTTTTTTTTATTAATCTCTCCCCATTTTAACTCAATAATCATATCACTTTTTTCTTATTAAAATCATATCTTTGCAAATTAATTTTATAACTTATTGATGATAAAAAAAAGAAAGAAAACTGCTATTTTTTACAAAGGGAAAAGCTACTCCTACTGTCAATTATGTCAATACTCAACTTGCTATGCGCAGCACTTCTCTAAGATTACGATTCCGAAAAAAGTTCTGATTTTTTCCGAAAATTCTGCTGAATACTTTTTTGCATTCTATGGTGCTTTGCGTTGTCAAGCAATGATTATTCCCGTTGATATTCAGTCAACAGAAAAGGAATTAACTTATATGATTGAAGATTGCCAACCTGATATAATTTTCACCTCTTCCGATAAAAGATATCTTATTAACTCAGTTCTCGAAACTTATACTAATCACCCATGTTACATCATAACTCCGGAAGATATTGATATTTCCTCCGTTGAAACTCTTCCAATTACTGAAATTCCTGAAGGTGAACCGGAACAAACCATGCTTATTATTTACACGTCTGGAACAACGGGAACTCCAAAAGGGGTTATGCTTTCTTACAAAAACGTACTTTTTAACATCCACGCCGTCTCAGATAAAGTCCCTATATATCAAGCTGATAGAAATGTAATGGTGCTATTACCTCTACACCACTCATTTCCTCTCATAGGTTCCCTTATTGCCCCTATTTACGTGGGTGCTACCGTCTACATTGCTGACAGCTTATCGTCTGAAGCTATTTTAAAGACTCTCAAGGAAGGAAAAATTGCATTAATTATTGGTGTTCCTCGTCTGTACGATACATTAGCAAAAGGGATAATGGAAAAAATAAATGCCCGCTTTATAACTCGATTACTATACAAAACTGTAAAAAAAATAGGAAGCGACAATCTTTCAAAACTTGTCTTTAAGTCAGTGCACAAGAAATTTGGAGGTTTTGTCAAATATTTGGTTTCGGGCGGCGCAGCTCTATCTGTAGAAACGGCTCAAGTATTCAAAACGCTTGGTTTTTATGTTTTAGAAGGCTACGGAATGACGGAAACAGCACCTATGATTAGTTTTACACGCCCCGGAAAACGTAAAATCGGATATGCCGGAGAAATTCTTCCTGATATTCAAATTGCTTTTACCAAACAACAAGAAATTTTAGTAAAAGGTGATAATGTAATGCAAGGCTATTATCAACGCCCCGAAGAGACAGCCGAAATTCTTAAAGACGGTTGGTTGCATACAGGTGATACCGGATTTCTCAATCGCTACGGTCTTAAACTTACCGGTAGAATTAAGGAAATTATTGTTACCTCAAGCGGAAAGAATATTAATCCTGCAGAATTAGAACTGGAATTACTAAAAAAATCACCCTTAATCAAAGAAGCCGGTGTTTTTATGGCAGATGACTCGCTACAAGTTATCATTGTCCCTCAATTAAGTGAATTTCGTATTAATAGTAATATTTCTATGAAAGCCACGTTTAAAGATATAATAGCCGATTTCAATCTTCATTCTATACCTTACAAAAGAATTAAGCGTCTGCATATTTTCTCCGAAGAATTACCAAAAACAAGATTAGGAAAAATACAACGATTTAAATTACCTTCTCTTGTTAAAGATAGAGAAGATAAAAACCGTGCAGATGATTTAACGGAAAAAAGCGAAGTCTTTCTACTATTGAAAAAATTTATTGAAAATGAAACCGGTTTTCGAGCAAGCGGAAATGACCATTTTGAAATAGATTTAGCAATGGACTCTCTCAGTCGGGTAGCTTTATTAGCCTATTTAGAACACACTTTTGGAATCTGTATCAATGAAAAAGTGTTGGAAAAATATAGCACTCTTAACTCTTTAACGGAATACGTAGAAAAACATTTACAGGTAATTGAATGTACAGAGTTGTCTTGGAAAGAGATTTTATCATCTAAATATCAAGATATTAAACTTCCCAAATCCGGCGTAATTCATTTTCTAATGAGCTATCTTATCAAACTTTTATTCCATCTCTCCTATCGTTATCGCGGAAAAGGAGAAAAAAACATCCCCGATGAGCCTTGTATAATTGTTGCAAATCACCGAAGTGCTATTGATGGACATATAATCACCTCACGAATGAAAAACAAGATGATTCGCAAAACTTTTCTTTTTGCCAAAAAGAAGCATTGGAAATCGTCATTTGCTCGTTTCATGGCTTTAAAAAACAACATTATACTTATTGATGTAAACGAGAATCTACGCTCTTCCTTACAATACCTTTCATCAGTATTAAAAAAGGGAAAGAATATCATCATTTTTCCTGAAGGAACTCGCTCTAAAAACAATACGCTTCTTCAATTCAAAGAAACTTTCGCCATTCTCAGTAAAGAACTCAATGTACCCATCATCCCAGTTACAATTCAAGGTAGTGAACGTGCTGTTTACCACTCTATTAAAATTCCTCGTTTCTTTGCACGCATTAATGTGGAATTTTTAGAACCTATCTATCCCGAAAATCATACCACTATTTCAATAAAAGAAAAAGTTGAAAATATCATATATCATCAACTTAATTTAAAGAAAAAATAATTTTAATTTTTATGAAATCATATTATCCATTTGAAGATACGCGTCCCTATAATGATGATGAAATACCCGCGGCAGTGGAACGAGTTCTCGCCTCCCCGTACCTCACCTCCGTTTTTCAATACCTTTTTCCAAATGAAGATATTGAAAGTTTTAAAGCTCATTTTTCCCAAATAAAAACGATAAGAGATTTCCAACATCAATTTATGTATCATGCAATGCAAAGCATCATTGAACAAACAATATCGGAAATATCATCTGCGGGGATCGAAAAATTAGATGATAATAAAAAATGTATGTTTGTTTCCAATCATCGGGATATTTTAATGGACTCGGCTCTTTTACAAGTCTTTCTGAATAAATCTAATTTTGATACTTGTGAAATTACGTTTGGCAGTAATCTAATGCGTGGGCAATTTGTTATTGATATCGGCAAAATGAACAAAATGTTTAAAATTGTGCGTGGGGGCAATATTCGTGATTTCTATAATAATTCAATGGAAGTTTCGCAATATATGCGCTACGCTATTACGGAGAAAAAACAATCTACATGGATTGCTCAACGCAACGGGCGAACTAAAAATGGTATCGATAAGACAGAACCCGCTCTTTTAAAGATGTTTGCTATGAGCAGCCAAAAACCTTTTGTGGAAAATTTTCTTGAACTAAATGTTACGCCCGTCTCTATTTCCTACGAATACGAGCCTTGCGACTTCCTTAAAACCAGGGAGTTATACATCTCCTTATATCAAAAATATGAAAAAACCGCCGACGAGGACTTGAATAGCATTTTACACGGAATCAAACAATATAAAGGGAAAGTTCACCTCACCGTTTGCGATAGTATTAACGAAAATGATTTAAAAGAGTGCGACCAATTGGAGAAAAACATGAAATTCAACCATTTAGCCAATATTATGGATTTACGCATCTATAAGAATTATAAGTTGTGGAAAACCAACTATATAGCATACGACACCCTGCACCAAACGCAACAGTTCAACGCCTTTTATAACGAACAAGAGAAAAGTGAATTTCAAAATTATATGGAAAATGGGTTGAAGGCTATAGACGGGAATAAAGATGAGCTTCAAACTATTTTTTTAGAAATTTATGCTAATCCTGTAAAAAGCGTGTTGCAGCTATAAGAACTTAGTAATCAGAAGATAGCACCCAATCATCAAGTTATAGATTTTATTTTTTATTAGGGCGTGCCCCCTCGCTACGCTCGGGGTCGGTCTTCGCCTGCAAGTCCGCAGCCGCCAGCCGTGGGGTCGCAAAGCGGCAAAAAGAGCTTACAAGCTCGCTTTTTTGCCGCCGCGTCCCCAGCGGCTGGCGGCTTTACGGGCTTTCCGGCTACGCCCTCACGCAGCCAACTTGCTCATATAAAGCAACTTAGCAAAGAAGTGAAAAGTGGAAAATTTAGTAACTATCTAAAAATTTTTGCTTTTTAAGCACCTCCACTAATATTTTGCTAAAATATTCATTATCCTCTTTTTTATACCTTCGTTCCGTAAATATTCTCGCCAAATTATTCAAATTATTCTCTTCAAAAAGAGCTAATGTATTAGGATGCTGTTCCTTATCGGAATAGATTTTATTTATAGCCTCTTCCGAATAATCTTTATATTTTTCATAATGAATAAAGGCTTCGTGAGGCAGTTTATCGGTCAATTCGGGAGTTTCTTTCGGATAACCAAACGATATTGAAGCAATTGGAAAAACACGGGGCGGTAATTCAAACAGTTCAATAAACTTATCACAATTAAAAGTAATCGTTCCTAACCAGCAAATACCAAGTCCTAACGATTCAGCCGCAACGCAAGCATTTTGCGCCGCAATCAGTGCGTCCGTTACAGCCCAATGATAACTCTGCAAGTTATCATAAGCCGTAGTTTCCGCCTCACGATATTGACAATATTTACTAAACCGGTTCAAATCGGCACAGAAAGTCAATAGTAGAGGAGCTTCGGTCACCATAGGCTGATTAAAGTGAAAAGGTGCCGCCTTCGCTTTCATCTCGGCATCTTCAGTAATAATAATGCTATAAAGTTGCAAATTTCCCATGGTAGAACCGTTACACGCCGCCTGAATAATATAATCCAGTTTCTCCTTCTCAATCTTTTGAGAACTGTATTTCCTTATTGAGCGATGATTTAATAAAGTTTTAAGAGTAGAGTTAATATTCATAATTACGATTGTTTAATATATAATATGTAAACTGATATTTTTCGTATTTATGATATGATTGCTTAATAATTTATCTATTTAAAAATTGAACATTAAATTATTTTGTCTAAATTTGCACGCGAAAAAACGATGCTTCTTGCAATAATTTTAGAAGAATGAATTGCTGTCATTAGAGCATCTATTTATTAGAAAACTATGGATAAACAAATAAAAGTTACCACGCCGTTACTCCCGCCGTTGGAAGAGTTTAACGTTTATTTGCAAGACATCTGGTCGAGGAAATGGCTTACAAATAACGGTTATTATCACGAATTACTTGAAAAAGAACTTTGTCGTTACTTACAAGTAGAACATTTCAGTCTTTTTTCCAATGGCACTTTAGCATTAATAACGGCACTGCAAGCGTTACAAATTTCAGGGGAAGTTATTACTACGCCGTACAGTTTTGTTGCCACTACACACGCTTTGTGGTGGAATGGAATTAAACCTATTTTTGTCGATATCGAACCCAACACTTGCAATATAAATCCCGATAAAATAGAAGCTGCCATAACGGAGAAGACGACTGCTATTATGCCCGTTCACGTGTACGGGAATCCCTGTAATCACGAAAAAATACAAAAAATAGCCGATAAATATAATTTAAAAATCATCTATGATGCCGCCCATGCTTTCGCCGTTACGCAAAATGAGCATTCCATTTTACGATATGGGGATTTATCCATTTTAAGTTTTCACGCTACCAAAACTTACTCTACTATTGAAGGCGGAGCTATCATTTGTCACTCGGAAGAGATGAAAAGACATATTGATAATTTAAAAAACTTTGGTTTTCGTGGCGAAACGGTAGTAGAAGAACCCGGCATTAACGCAAAACTCAATGAAGTACAAGCCGCTTACGGTTTAGCATCGCTCAAATATATTGATGACGCTATCCAAAAACGTAAAAAAAGAGCTGAACAATATAGAGAAATTATTGATAAAATTTCGGGCATTAGCTATTTACAAGAAATTGAAGGCGTTAAATATAACTATTCCTATTTTGCCGTTATGATTGATGAAAAAACGTATGGAATAAGTCGAGATGAACTATACGATAAGCTAAAAGAGGAGAATATTTTTGGTAGACGTTACTTTTATCCTTTAATTAGCACATTTAAACCTTACAAAAGTCTTCCTTCGGCAAAACCGCAAAACCTGCCCATAGCTACACGTGTAGCAGATTCTGTTATCTGTTTACCTATGCATCACGAACTTACGGAAAAAGACGTAATAAAAATCGGGACTATCCTACAAAGAAATAAATTGTAGTTTTGGGGTGTAAATCGTTGGCATATCTACTATCCTATCAATTTGATAGTGTGTGCTAATGTACGTATTTCTTTCAATAAACTCATTTCGCACGTCAGCTAAAGTTTTTCTTGTATAATCACTTTGTTGATAGAAGATATTATTCCCCCAATTTTTATTATGTCACCCCTTCGGTGTTCACGTTCCACTTTAAATCGTGTCATAAGATGCTTTATATGAGCAACTTGGCTGCGTGAGGGCGCAGGCGGAAAGCCCGCAAGGGCGGAAGCCGCTGGGGACGCGGCGGCAAAAAAGCGAGCTTGTAAGCTCTTTTTGCCGCCTTGCGTCCCCACGGCTTGTGCCCGCGGACTTGTAGCCGAAGACCGACCCCGAGCGCAGCGAGGGGGCACGCCCTAATTAAAATTAAAAAGAGAATTTTTATTTTGAAGAGATAGCTATTGAGGATTGAGTTTCCTTTTCGAAATCGAGAGACTGAATTAGGGTTTGAAATTTTCTCTAAAATCTCGCTTCATGTTATATTTCAAGTCTTGTAGAACAGATGCTTTCACATTGATGGTAAAACTCCAGCCTTTTCGCATGCCGAAGGGAATCCAATTAAAACGCATCTCCCAGCAGTGCAAATCACGATAAATATCTAAAGAGGTGTAAGAGAGGTCTTTTTGAATAAAGTCGTAACCAGTCGTAAAACCGACTTTCCACTTTTTGGTTACATTAATATCGCCACTTACATTGAGCGTTTGTATAATTTCCTGATTATATTTTTTCTTTCCTAACGAGGGGTCGTAAAGCGGCTGTGTGGTTGCTATGTAAAAGTACGGATTGTCGCGCGTTGTGTAGGCAAAAGTATAGTTAATAGTAATAGACCACGGGTTTTTAAAATCGGGACGGCGTGTCGGCATTCCAAGCGAATTTTCAGTAAACACCGTGCCCTCCTCTTTGGGAATTTCACTAACAATCTCTTCAGGCTTACTCTTTCCTTTGAACAAATCCTGATTTAGGGTGAAATTTAACCCGACACTCACATCGGTAGATGAAAAACGATAAAGCCGTTTATTTTTTTTCCATTCCGTAACATTGACGCGTCTTCCCAACTCATTAAAACTATAAGGGTCAAACTGCATGTTGAAAGTTATATAAAGGTGCTTAAACAATGTTGTTCGTCCTGAAATGCTCAAGGGCGCCCAATTCAAAGAGTCGGCGAGAAAATTGTAATAGGTAGAGAGTGTTAAATTCTCAATTAGCACAACCTTTTTCTCTCCTGTAATTGTATCTTTTCGAGAACGAACTTTCATTTCGAGATTATTACTAATGCTTAAGCGAGCAATAGCCGAAGAATAAGATGAGGCATCACCGAAGATAGAATTTTCAAAATAGGAATAGCTAACTTCTTGGCCTGAAATGGTATTAAAATAGGTTCCTCTACTTAGCTTACTTAAATTGGGCGTGTAAGTAAAACTCAAATTGGGCGTGATGACATGGCGCACGGCACGCAACCAACCTTTTTTCATTTTATACATTACATAAATCTTTGTCGTAAGCGAGGTTGACAAATCAATATCGTGAAGTGCATGGAAATCTCGTTTCAGATGATAGAGAATATAGGGATTATTTTCGCCATTGGTCGTATCAATCATAAAGATTTGGTGCATTGACTGCAAATACCACCTTTCCGTAAAGTTAAAACTACTATTCCAAT
>DUOL01000155.1 GCA_012838875.1 Bacteroidales bacterium
AAAGAGCTTACAAGCTCGCTTTTTTGCCGCCGCGTCCCCAGCGGCTTCCGCCCTTGCGGGCTTTCCACCTAAGCGCCTCACGCAGCCAAGTTGTTCGTGCAGAGCCGTTTAAGTCCAAAATGGAGAGCGGAAAGCGGAAAATGAAAGAATTAGCTCTGCAACGAAGCACGTGTGTTGGCTTAACTGGCGGCGTTCTTTTTGCCTTGATTTTTTGGTACTTTTGTATCAAGACAAAAGTACGAACTGATTTGTGCCTTTTTTCTACACAAAAAAAACGCGTTTCTTAACTATTCGGATAGTAGATTTAACGTTTGATAACATAAAGGGGTACAGCACGAACTAAGGTAAGTTTACTTAACTAATCTTAAACTTTTTTTAATAAACTGTTATAACCTTTCTTCTCGCAAAACTTTGTGAATTTAGCAAGCAAGTATTTAAAAGTATAAAATATAATCAATAAATACACACTATAACCAATTCTATAGATAAACATCCCATAAATAGCCATAAAAGAATCATTTGTTATATAGCGTTTGAGATGTTCAAGAATGACTAAAAATTTAGATGTCAAAAATATTCCTCCACTGACAAACTCAAATCCATAGCCGTCAGGGTCATCACTTAAAATAAATATATTTATTATAGAAACAAGTATAGGGATTATAAACTCTCTAAACCTCTTTGTAATAGGAAAAATAAAGATTTGAATGGAAGACATTATTCCTATCATAATTACAGCATCAAAAAAATAAAGATGTCCCCAGTAATTTCTTGTTGAATAACCTTCTATAAATAGAACACCTATTATGTGTCCGATGATGTAAAATAACATCATATAAAACCACAATAAAACAAACTGAGCAGACTTTTTCATGAAAACTACTTTCTCCCTCCTGTTTTATAATAAATAGCATCTGTCCAATTTGATGTAGAGGAACAATTGGAAGGCTTATTTTTATTTAAGCTGTTCAAAAAAAACTTTTGCATTTCCATAATGCGTGTCGCTAATTGGGTCAACGCTAAGCCAGATGCTTAGGTCGGGGTGGTAGAAGTAACGGGGCGTTTCCATAATCTTTGAGGATTGATATGGCAAAGGTAAATAAAAAAATGAAAGAAAATGCCAACAATTAAACAATTCTTATTTCTTAATTTTTATCATGTCACCCTTTCGGGGTTCTTAAGGCTCTTGTGGTTTACTTTTGCTACAATCATGTCACCCCTTCGGGGTTAGTTTTTCATTTTCAACTTATTGAGCAATAGGCTTTTACAAAAAAATCTCTTTAATTCTAGAAGCATGGGTGATGGTGTTTTCTAAAGTTTCATTGTGCAGAAATATTAAACTTTGAGGTTTACACGCTTTTTGGGATAGTATCCAAAAAATAAAGAATTGGCTCTGCAACGAAGCACGTGTGTTGGCCCGGCAAAAAGCAGGGGCGGTCGTGCTGTGAATGCCAATCTGCTTAGCGGTTCTTGTAAAACCGCTTGTCGTTAGCATTTTCTCCTACGCAAGTAGGAGGAAATGCGTTGTTTTATTAGAACCGCTTAGCCGATTGGCAGAGCGGGCGGCGTTCTTTTTGCCTTGATTTTTTGGTACTTTTGTATCAAGACAAAAGTACGAAGAGATTTGTCTCGTCTTAAAAAAAGTTGACACTTTTTGTTATACATGTTACTTTTTTTCACTTTCCGCTTCTTATTTTGAGCTTAAATGGCTCTGTCCGAGCAAGTTGGCTTGCGTGAGGGCGCAGGCGGAAAGCCCGCAAGGGCGGAAGCCGCTGGGGACGCGGCGGCAAAAAAGCGACTTTAGAAGCTCTTTTTGCCGCCTTGCGTCCCCACGGCTTGCGACCGCGGACTTGTAGCCGAAGACCGACCCCGAGCGGAGCGAGGGGGCACGCCCTAATTATTATTATCGACTAAAAGATAAAACTATTTTTTAAGCGAAGCTACGGCTAAAATTAATCCGAGAGCGACCCCGCAAATCGCAGCAAATAAAACTTGTAAATCTTGCGGCAAGATAAAAGTAACGGTGTGAGCCGGAATCCAGAAAAAAGGAATGGTTTTTTTGAAAACAAAACCCCATTGAACTTTCCAATTTATCTCAGAAAGAATCTTTTGAACCGTAATAGGTTTCCAAAGACAATGAATATTCCCATTGTAGACGGCAATGTGTGTATCGGTAACTTTGTGGAGAGTCATAAAAATGGGGGCAAAAGAGAAATTCATCATCAAACTGATACTAAAAGCTCCTAACAACTTCAATCCCGAGAAAGTGGCATTCATGGCATCTGCGATACCGGCAAAGACGGAAAATTGATTTAAAAAGAGAGGAACTCCAATACGGAAAACGGACATAGCTATTGCAATCCAAATGCCGAGAAGCCCCCATATAATGGCACGCGGGAGAAGTCCAAATCCTGTCAAATCATAATTCCCTGTTTTGATACGTTTTCCAAGGATTTCTCCAAAAGTAGCCAGAATAGAGAATTTTACAAATGCGGCAAGTAACGGGAATTGCCTGTTTATGCTCAGATAATTCTCATAAACCGAATCAAAAATAAAAAAAGGCGCTAAAATGACGATGACAACGAGAGCTATTAAAAAATCATTTTTTTTCATGGTAAGATGGAATTTTATGAATTATTAAGACGAATAAAAATAAATAAAAGTATGGTGAATCCCCACAGCGATGACCCCCCATAACTCAGGAACGGCAACGGAATTCCGATAATCGGAACTAAGCCGATAGTCATACCGATATTAATTATAAAGTGGAAAAAAATTATTGAGGCGACGCCGTATCCGTAATATCGAACGAAAGGATTGCGATGTTGTTCCGATAGGAATAAAATCCTGTATATTAGAGCAGTAAAGAGTGATAATATGACGAGGCTACCCAAAAAACCGAACTCTTCGCCGATTGAGCAGAAAATAAAATCGGTACTTTGTTCGGGAACAAAATTGAGTTTTGTTTGCGTGCCGTTTAAATAGCCTTTGCCCCATAAACCTCCCGAACCGATAGCAATTTTCGATTGATTTAGGTTGAAATCCGCTCCTTGCGGGTCGGAAGTTTTCCCTAAGATGGTGTCAATACGCATTTTTTGGTGCGGTTGTAAGGTCTTATCGTATATTATGTCAATGGAGAAAATAAATAAAAGTGCACAACCGTAGATGATTGCGTTCCGAATTAATTTCTTTTTCTTTTTTCTGTTTATTATCCAAAATATTAAGAAAATTGACGTGCTGATGGCTATGGCATACAGCTCGTTAAGCATGAAAGTGAGTAAAAAGAGTATAAATGCCGTTACGGCTATTAAGAATATATTTCCACTTAACCCTTCGCGATAAAATAGAATAATAAATGATAAGAAAACTAAAGCAGAGCCTGCATCTTTTTGGAATATAATGATAATAATCGGTATAAATATCATGCCGAAAGCTGTTAACCACATGTATCTCTTTTGTGATTGCGTTTTCCCTTCATTAAAAAATTTAGCTAAGGCAAGTGCGGTGGCGAACTTTGCAAATTCAGTAGGCTGAATGCTGTAATTGCCGATTTTTATCCATGCTTTGGCACCGGAAATTTCCGTGCCGACAAAGACGACTATCAACATAATGAGGAGGAAGAAAATGTAAATGTGGTAGGCAAAGTGCATGTAGTGGCGACTCTCAAAACTTAATACGACAATGGCAAGTACGAAGGCGGAAGCAATCCAGATTAATTGCTTACCATAATTTTTGCTTAAGTCAAAGATGTTCGTTGAATGGATTTCAGGATTATAAGAAGATGAATATATAGCGAACCAGCCAATAATTACCAAGACAAGATAAATGATAACGAGTTGTGTATCAATCCCTTTTGAAATATTAAATTTGGTATCGCGTCTCATTTCTATTTCTTTAAGGAGTCATTAAGTTTATTTTCTAACTCTTCTTTTTTGGTTTCATCTTTTAAATAGTATTCAATAATTGAGCTTGCAATCGGAGCCGCTACTGCTCCGCCGCCGCCTGCATTTTCTACTAAAACGAAAATAGCAATTTTGGGATTGTCAATGGGGGCAAAGCCTGCAAAGACGGCGTGGTCCATTCCGTGCGGATTTTGGGCGGTTCCTGTTTTCCCCGCCATTCTAATCCCTTCAATTTTTGAGCGTCTGGCGGTTCCCGCTACCATCACTTGTTCCATTCCTTTTATCACGGCTGCGTAATGTTTGGCTTCTATGCTACAGTAATGTTTTTCGGTATATCTATGGTTGGGATTATTTTTTTTACCGATAGCTCTTATGACGTGCGGCTTAATATAGTAACCGCGATTCGCAATGATTGCCATAAAGTTAGCCATTTGAATCGGAGTCGTTGCGACTTCTCCTTGTCCGATTCCCATGGAAATGACCGTATTTCCGTTCCAAGATTTATGATAGATTTTGTCAAAGTAGTCGGAACTTGGTATGATACCTCTTGTCTCGTATGGAAGGTCGCTTTCAAACTTTTGTCCAAAGCCAAAATCGTTAATATGTTTTTTCCACGTGTTATATGCTTCTTGAATAGACGGGAATTTAGTCCTATTCGAAAGAGTATTGTAAAAAATTCTGCAAAAATAGTTATTACAGGAGACTTGAATCGCCGAAGTTAAATCTACGGTTCCTGTATGATAGCACTTAACCGTCAAGTTTCCAACTATATAGCCGTGGGGACAGAAATAGCTTGTCGAAGGGGTGATAATTCCCTCCTGAAGAGCGATAAGCGCATTAGCTAATTTGAAAGTTGAGCCGGGAGGGTACATTGCCGACAAGGCACGATTAAACAAAGGGTTTTTCTTTTTATCTTCTTGCAGTAGACGGTAATTTTTGCCGCGTGCTTTGCCGACTAAAAGGTTCGGGTCGTAACTCGGACTTGAGACGATACACAAAATTTCACCGGTCGCAGGCTCTATTGCAACGATACTTCCTGAGCGTTCGTTTAATAGTCGTTCTGCGTAGATTTGCAATCTTAAATCAATAGAAGACCATAAATCGGTGCCGGCTACCGGAGCTTGGTCTAACTCTCCGTCATTGTAACTGCCTCGTTCTCTGTTATGTACGTCAACTAAGACCACTCTTTTTCCTTTAACCCCTCGTAATTCCGGTTCGTATGCTTTTTCGATACCGCTAATGCCGATATAATCGCCTAACTGATAGTAGGGGTCATTATCTAAAATCTTCTGGCTCACTTCGCCGACATAACCGAAAATATGTGCCGCAACCGGGTGAGGGTAGGAGCGTAATGTTCTATTTTGTACGAAAAAGCCGGGGAATTTATATAATTTCTCTTCTACGTAGCCGTAATCCTCTTTCGACATCTGCTGTTCAAAAATGGTGGGTATGAGCATAGAGTATGCTTTTGCCTTCTCAATGCGTTTTAGTAAAATTTCTTTATCAATATCTAAAATGCGACATAAATCGTTGGTGTCAAAAGTACGCAACTCATTGGGAACAATCATTAAGTCGTAAGCTACTTCGTTGTATACTAACAACGAATCGTTTCGGTCATAAATAAGTCCTCTTTCAGGGTGTTCGGTAAGATGACGCAAAGCGTTTTGCTCGGCATGTTTTTTATAAGAGGGGTCTAAAATCTGAATATGGAAAAGACGGATTAGGCAAATCGCCACTAATCCAAAAATAATGAATAAGATAACGTAGTATCTTTTCTTTATTAAATTTTCCATTATTTATCCCTATCTCTTAGTCGAGTTATCCAATCTTGTAAAACTTCTTTCCCTTTAGGGTTGATATCGTCAAGCGTATTCAACAAATTAAGAGCTTGATTGCCGTATTCTAAAATGAGATTTTCGCACTTCTTTTTAATTTCAAGCTCTTCATAAAGTTTTTTAATAAGCATAAATTTCTCTTCAAATTTTGAATCGGGTAGTGATAAGTAATTTGATAATTTCAGCTTTTGTTCCGGCGTGGCGTCTTCGATTGCACGCAAGAGCGGATAAGTTTTTTTATTCTCCTTAATATCTCCTCCGTTAATCTTCCCAAACACTGTATTATCTCCGTAAATATCCAGCAAGTCATCTTTTAATTGAAAAGCGATACCAATATTAATACCAATGTCGTATGCTATTTGTTGATTTTTTGGTGAGGTTTGAGATAAAATCGCTCCTGCTTTAAGACAGCCGGCTATCATAACGGCGGTTTTCAGGCGAATCATCTTTAAGTATTCGCTAATAGAGACATTTTTTTGATTCTCAAAATCAAGGTCATATTGTTGTCCTTCGCAAATTTCGATAGAAGTTTTGGAAATAAGATGAGAAAGTTCTAATTTGATATCAGCGGTAGTCGGTGTTTGTAACATTGTTTGCAAGGCGAAAGTTGCCATGGCATCTCCTGACAAAATAGCGATATTAGTATTCCATTTTTTATAGACGCTCGGTTCGCCGCGGCGTTGCGGAGCTTGGTCCATAATGTCATCATGTATGAGCGTGAAATTGTGTAACAACTCGAAAGCCGCAGCCGGATATAAAGCCGCCTCCGTAGGACCGTTAAACAGTTGAGTGCTTATATAAACCATCTGGGGACGCAAATGCTTACCGTCTTGTGATAAAACATAATCTATGGGATTATAAAGATTTTTCGGCTCTCTATTATTATGATTCGTAATCTGTTTAAAAAATTGAGATAATTGTTCCAAAATATGCTTAATTTGTGTTACTTGGTATTTTTAATTTTAAATGCAAAAATAAGAAAAAGAATTGAAAGAAACTATCACCCCCTTTTGGGTGTCAATCAGCACGGCAACGAGAAGAAGTGAGAAAATATGTCCGAAAAATAAAATAAATGCAATTGTAAAATAAATTTCCTGTACTTTTGCAACGGAAAATTATGAAAAAAATAGTCTTACTATTTACGGTTTTTTTAATCTTCCTTTTACCTAATTGGGGATTTGGGCAAAATGGAATTGTTAAGGGATTTGTCTATGACGATTCCGATGGTGAGCCAATCGGCTTCTGTGCCGTGCAGTTGAAAGGAACTCCTTTCGGGGCAATGACGGAAAGAAACGGCTCTTTTGTTATTAGCAAAATTCCTAAGGGGGAATATACCTTAGTAATTAACTTTTTCGGGTACGATTCTTTAGTCGATAATATTTCCATTAATGAAAATACCGTAATTAAACGTTACTTATTGCAACCCTCTAAGGTATTTCTTGAAGCCGTTCAAGTATCGGGCGAAGCAAAACGAGTGATTACCGAAACTCGAACCGCCGTTATTTCGATTTCGCCGAAAGAGATGACTAAAATGCCTTCCATTGGCGGACAACCCGATTTTGCTCAATATCTGCAAGTTCTACCCGGTATTATTTCAACAGGCGACCAAGGCGGTCAACTTTATATTCGTGGCGGCACTCCCATACAAAATATGGTCTTATTTGACGGGATGCTTGTCTTAAATCCGTTTCACTCTATCGGGCTTTTTTCCGTTTTCGATAACGATATTATGAGCAATGCGGACGTTTATACGGGCGGTTTTGGGGCAGAGTTCGGCGGTCGCGTCTCTTCGATTATGAACATCTATACGCGAGACGGAAATAGAAAGCGAATATCCGGAAAAATTGACGCCAATACCTTCGGCGGTAAACTTTTATTAGAAGGTCCATTTGTCAAATTAACCGATGAGCGAAACGTCTATGTAAGCTATATCCTCTCGGCAAAAGGCTCCTTTTTGAATGAGTCTTCAAAGCTGTTTTACAAATATGCGGATACTAACGGGCTGCCTTTCAATTATTTAGACGTGTATGGTAAAATCTCATTAGGACTGAAAAACGGTACGAAAATTAACTTTTTCGGTTTTAATTTTGCCGACAAAGTTCACTATACAAATATAGCTAAGTACAAATGGAATAATTATGCCGTAGGGACTAACTTCTTGGTTATTCCCGGGAATGCCCCGGTAACTTTGGAAGGGACTATTGCTTATTCAGATTATGGAATTAGGTTAGACGATTATTTTAGTCGGCGACAAGATAGTAGCTCTCTTGCCGGCTTTACCGCCAATTTGAATATTTCATATTACATTGATAAACATCTCCTCAACGTAGGAGTCGAGTTGCTTGGTTATCGTACCAGCTATTCGTTTTACAGCACTCCGTTTACAAAGTATCGGAGGTTGACCACACTTCGGACATTGCCGTTTACGCCAAATTCAAATACAATTTCCGTGACAAGTGGTTAATTGAGCCAAGTTTTCGGGTGCAATATTACGGTTCTTTGAATGTTGCTTCTCCGGAGCCGCGTTTTTCCATGAAATATAATATTACTAAAAAAATAAGGCTAAAGTTTGCCGCCGGGCTCTACTCGCAAAATTATGTTGCTGCCACCTCCGATAGAGATGTAGTCAATCTTTTTTACGGATTTTTATCTTCTCCGGACGACCTGCCGCGTAAATACAATGGGAAAGATGTAAAAGATAATTTACAACGCTCCCAGCACCTTATTGCCGGTATCGAGATAGATGAGATTCCCTATACAACCGTTAATATTGAAGGTTATTTCAAAAATTTCCCTCGTATTGTCTCCCTGAATCGGTACAAGATTTATGAGGATAACGAGTATTATATGGATAAACCCGAAATTGAGCGAAAAGATTTTATTTTTGAGAAAGGGCAAGCCTACGGAGGAGATATTACGCTGAAATTTGAGTATAAAGGTCTCTATCTCTGGGCTGTCTATTCGCTGGGGTGGGTTGTTCGTAACGATGGCGTTGTTAAGTATGCCCCCCATTTTGATAGGAGACACAATGTCAATTTGCTTCTTTCGTATGCGTGTGGGAAACGTAAATCGTGGCAATTTGATATTCGCTGGAATTTTGGTTCGGGCTTCCCGTATACGCAAAATCAAGGTTATTATCCTTACTATTTGCCGACAGACGGTATTGGCGATGATTATGTGTCGGCGAATGAGAACATCTCTTTTTTCCTTGCCGACCTCAATAAGGCACGTTTGCCCGCATATCACCGTCTGGACGCCAATATCAAAAAGAAATTTTTTATCGGTGAGCGAAATGTTATCGAGCTTAATGCCGGCGTAACCAATTTATACAATTATCGCAATATTTTCTATGTTAATCGCATAAGCAACCAAATTGTTTACCAATTGCCTTTAATTTACAGTTTTGGGCTATCTTGGAGTTTTTAAGATTATTTTCTTCAAATACTTTACAAGAGCAATAATATTTATAATTTTAATTTTAATTAGGGCGTGTCCCGTTCGCTAGCGCTCACGGCTTGTGCCCGCGGACTTGGAACCGAAGACCGACCCCGTGCGTAGCGAGGGGGCACGCCCAAAAGAAAAATATTATTATTATTCACTACTGACCGACTAAATTTTTCCAAAAAATAAATAAAGGGGGTTGACC
>DUOL01000020.1 GCA_012838875.1 Bacteroidales bacterium
AAAAAGAACTAATATTTTTATAAACTCACATTTTTTAACGTTTATTAAGATTTTTTATATATTTTTGCACCGTCAATTAAAAACAAGATTAATATGAAAAAAATTAAAATTCTCGTATTAGCGAAACAGGTTCCGGACACGAGGAATGTCGGCAAAGATGCGATGAAAGCTGACGGGACTGTGAATCGTGCTGCTTTACCTGCCATTTACAATCCCGATGATTTATGTGCACTTGAAATGGCTTTATCGGCGAAAGATATATTAAAAAATGCCGAAGTTTATGTTATCACGATGGGACCGACACGTGCCGCTGAAATTATTAGAGAATCCATATATCGTGGTGCCGAAGAG
Source organism: Bacteroidales bacterium (assembly GCA_012838875.1). GTDB lineage: Bacteria > Bacteroidota > Bacteroidia > Bacteroidales > WCHB1-69 > DUOL01. The sequence continues at coordinate 352 of DUOL01000020.1, forward strand.
GGTTTTTTATTAACGGATAGGAAATTTGCAGGTTCGGATACGTTGGCTACCTCCTACGCCATTGCAAAAGCGGTTGAAAAAATTAATCCCGACATTATTTTCTGCGGATTACAAGCTATTGACGGCGACACCGCTCAAGTAGGACCGCAAACGGCAGAAAAATTACATTTTCCACAAGTTACCTATGCAGAAGAGTTGTTAGAACTTGACAGTACGAAAATAGTTCTAAAAAGACGGTTAGAGCGTGGTGTAGAGACCGTTACGGCTCCACTGCCCGTTTTAGTTACCGTACATGGTTCTGCTAAAGCATGTCGTGCCCGCAATGCAAAACGTGTGATGCAATACAAACATGCCCGAACCGCTACCGAACTTCAAGAAGAGACAAGAGATTATACGGAACTTTTCAATAAAAGACCTTATCTTAAAATTGAAGAGTGGAGTGCGGATATGCTACAAGCTAATGAAGAGTATCTCGGACTTTCCGGCTCTCCTACTAAGGTGAAAAACATTGATAATGTAATACTTGCCCAAAAGGAGAATAAAGTACTCACCGCCTCTGACCAAGATGTTGAGGAGTTGATGCTCGATTTACTGAAATCAAGGGTAATCGGTTAAAATTAAAATTATTGTAAGAACTTTCTATTATAAAACAACATGAAAAATGTATTTGTATATTGTGAAGTAACCGAAGATAAAACTATTGCTGATGTTTCTTTGGAACTTCTATCAAAAGGCAGAAAATTAGCAGAACAGTTGGGTGTTAAATTAGAAGCGGTTGTAATCACCGATGAAGCGGGTGAAACCTTGACACGGATTCAAGATTTTGGCGTTGATGTTATTCATGTAGCTGAAAACAAAGAGCTTTTCCCATACCGTACATTGCCGCATTTCAAGATTATTCACCATATTTTTCAAGAAGAAAAGCCTGAGATTGCTCTTTTCGGTGCTACGTCTGTCGGTCGCGACCTTGCGCCAAGAATTGCTTCTTCGCTTCGTTGCGGTTTAACTGCTGACTGCACTTCGCTGGAAATTGGGAATCACACGGATAATAAAACGGGAAAAGAGTATAAGAATCTGTTGTATCAAATTCGTCCGGCTTTTGGAGGAAATATTATCGCTACGATTGTCAATCCCGATACACGTCCTCAGATGGCAACGGTTCGTGAAGGAGTTATGAAATTAGAAGAGGCAACGGAGAAGAAGAAAGCGACTATTAAAAAGATTGACACGACAAAACTTATTCAACCGGAAGATTTAATTATCAAAATTATAGATAGGCACATTGAAGCTCAAAAAGTGAATCTAAAAGCGGCGGGCATTATTATTTCCGGAGGTTATGGCATGGGGTCGAAAGAGAATTTTCAATTATTGTATGATTTGGCGAATGTATTGGGCGGAGAGGTGGCGGCAACGCGTGCGGCGGTAGACGCAGGATTCGCCGAACATGAGCGTCAAGTAGGACAAACCGGCGTAACAGTTCGTCCGAAATTATATATCGCTTGTGGAATTTCCGGAGCCGTGCAACACCGTGCCGGAATGGACCAATCAGCAAAAATCATCTCTATCAATACGGACGCCGACGCCCCGATTAATGCTATCGCCGACTATGCGGTAATAGGCGACGTACTTGAAATTATTCCGAAGATGATAGCGTATTATAAAAAACATTCAAAATAGAAAATTATGGCTAATTATTATAGTGACAACGAAAATTTAAAATTACAGTTGCAACACCCTTTAATGGAGAAAATTGTTCGTCTTAAAGAACGTGATTATAGTTTTGCTGAAAACGAACCCATCGCACCCATTGATTTCGAAGATGCTATCGACACTTACGATAAAATTCTTGAAATTATCGGCGATATTAGTGCTGAAATAATTGCTCCTAATGCGGAAAGCGTTGACCAAGAGGGAGTAAGAGTAGAAAACGGAAGGGTTATTTATGCAAAAGGAACAAAAGAGAATATCAAAGCCTTGACCGATGCTAAACTGTTCGGCATGTCATTGCCATATAAATATCAGGGACTTAACTTACCCATGGTTCCTTATGTGATGGCTGCTGAGATTGTGTCGCGTGCGGACGGCGGATTTGCTAATATTTGGGGGTTACAAGATTGTGCCGAAACAATTTATGAGTTTGCATCCGATGAGATTAAAGATGAGTTTTTACCTCGAATTAATCAAGGAGACACCTGCTCTATGGACTTGACTGAACCTGACGCAGGGTCGGACTTGCAAGCCGTGCAATTGAAAGCCACGTGGAATGAAGAGAAAAACCGCTGGATGCTGAACGGCGTGAAACGCTTTATCACCAACGGAGATGCTGATATTAAATTAGTTTTGGCTCGCTCCGAAGAGGGAACCAAAGACGGTAGAGGCTTATCTTACTTTGTTTACGATAAGAAAGATAAAGGTGTAACCGTGAGACGTGTCGAAAATAAAATGGGAATCAAAGGTTCTCCGACATGTGAATTGGTTTTCAAGAATGCCCCTGCTAAATTAGTAGGTGAGAGACGTTTAGGACTTATAAAATATGTAATGTCTTTAATGAACGGAGCAAGATTAGGAGTTGGAGCACAAGCTGTAGGTATTGCCGAAGCGGCTTATCGTGAAGCATTAAAATATGCTCAAGAGCGTGAACAATTCGGGAAGGCAATTATCAATTTTCCTGCCGTATATGAATTGCTACAAAATATGAAAGCTAAAATTGACGCTTCTCGTTCTATTCTTTATGAAACCGCTCGTTCCGTTGATATCTACAAACTTTATGAGGATATTGCTAAAACTCGCTCACTAACGCCCGAAGAGAGAACGGAAATGAAACAACATAATCGTATTGCCGGAGCTTTAACGCCGATGTTAAAGATGATGTCAAGCGAATATTGTAATCAGATTTGCTATGACGCCATACAGATTCACGGAGGACCGGGATTTATGAAAGATTTTCCGGTAGAAAGAATGTACCGTGACGCACGAATTACAACTATCTATGAAGGGACAACACAATTACAAGTCGTTGCTGCAATTCGTTCCGTGATTAATAACACCTATTCGGACATTATCAAATCGTTTGCCGAACTTCCGATAACTCCTGAATTTGAAACTTTAAAAGAAGATTTGATTGAAATGACGGCGGAATTTGAAAGTGCGAGAGAGATTGTTCACAACTTAAAAAATGATGAAGCGTTGGACTTCCTCGCACGTCGCCTAGTTGAAATGGCTTCCCATATTATCATTACCTACATCTTACTTCACGATGCCTTACGTAGTAACGCCGATTGTTACTCACTTAAACGTTCAACTTACACCTATCTTCGTATGGTAAAAGCTATTCATAAAGCTCATTTATCCTATATTTCCGATTTTAAAATTGAAGATTTAGCCGACTATAAACAGCAACCTAAAATCATAGCCGACCAATCATAACAATTTTCTAAACGGAATTAATATAACAGCGACTAAAATTTCCCAAAAAGACCTCTTCCCCCAGGTTTCTAAATCAAACTTGGCACATTGTTCTAGTGTCTCATCAATATAATCAGCTACAAGAGCGACAATTTCGCTATTTTCACCGGATAGATTAATTTCGTACATATAACGAAAACTCCGATAATCAAAATTGGACGAACCTATCGAAAAGAGCTTGTTATCAACTAAGATTAATTTAGCATGAATATTCCCGGGCTGAAAAAAATAGATTTTCACTCCGTTTTTATGAAGAGAACCCAATAAAAAATTACGCATATAATCGACAACGACTACGTCCGATTTTTGTGGAATAATAACTTGGGTGCGAACACCTTTTTTCGCTACTTTAACCAAATTACTTCTTATCGTTTTGCCCGGTAAAAAATAGGGCGTAATAATTGTAATAGATTTTTGGGCATTCTTAATAAGAGAATTAAAATATTTACGTGTTTCCTGATGACGAATAGAGGGGGCTTCACGAATAATTTTAAACTCTTTATAATTGATTGTTTTATAATATTCTCTTGATTTCAGCTTCTTTTTATAATTTTTAAAGCTATCTAAAAAAATATCTTTAAAGATTGTCCCTATTTCTCCATATATTCTTAATACACTCTCTCTCCAGCGAAAACTATATTTGGAGAAATTTGCAGAACCGATATAACTAATCTCATCATCAATAACAACTATTTTCCGATGATTTCTTTCATGATTTTTAGTGAAAAGAAGAAGGGAAATAACTATTTTCTTAAAAAAGCGCACAGATATTCCGGCGGCTTCCATTTTAGTAAATAGAGCAGTTTTTCTTGTTCCCCACGAATCAACGACCATTTTGACCTCAACCCCCTCTTGCGCCTTTTGAATCAACTTTTCTGCCACGCCTTGCCCAACCTCATCGTCAACAAAACGAAAGGTTTCAATATAAATGTACCGTTTAGCTTGTTGAATATCAAGTAACAGTTGTCGTATCCATTCTTTGGAAGATGAGAATAGAGAATATCTTGATAGATTTTCACCAAAACTGTTCATTTTATACTTTCTCTATATCAGTAAATTATTAAAATGCTATTTTCTCTCCATTTAGGAAAATCTGCTCAACTTTATTATCTCCGTATGAATAAGGCATATATTCAATGGACGGTATCGGCTTCGTAATAAAGAAATTAGCAATTTTCCCTCGTGTAATCGTCCCTAATTCGTCCTGTACTCCCATCGCATAAGCACTATTTAGGGTTACGGCATTAACAGCTTCTTCGGGCAATAACCGAAAAACGATACACGCCATAGAGAGAACAAGTTGCATATTTCCGGACGGAGACGAGCCCGGATTAAAATCGGACGCCATCGCTATCGGAAGCCCGGCATTAATCATTTTCCGCGCCGGAGCTAACGGCAAGCGAAGGAAAAAAGCCGCACCCGGCAAAATTGTCGGCATCGTTTCCGAATGTAATAACGCCTCAATCTCCTCATCTCCCGTATATTCCAAATGATCAACCGACAAAGCTCCATATTTCACCCCCACTTGGATTCCCCCCGAATAGTCTAATTCATTAGCATGTATTTTCGGTTTTAGCCCATATTTTATTCCTTGCATTAAAATTCGTTCCGTCTCTTCGACCGTAAAAAATCCCTTATCACAAAAGACATCAACAAAATCGGCTAAATTTTCGGCGGCTATCAACGGAATCATCTCATTGATAATAAGATCCACATAACCGCTCTGATTTCCCCGATACTCCATAGGCACCGCATGCGCCCCCAAAAAATTGGATTTAATAGTCAATGGGGAACTCTCCTTTAAACGCCTAATCACACGAAGCATTTTTAACTCGTCTTCCATATTTAAACCGTAACCGCTCTTAATCTCTACCGCTCCCGTGCCATACGAAGCCATCTCTTGCAAACGAAGCATTGCATCTTCAAACAACTCGTCCTCTGTCGCCTCATGCAATCGTTTTGCCGAATTTAAAATTCCACCGCCCCGTTTTGCAATCTCTTCGTAGCTCAACCCTTTAATCTTATCGACATACTCTTTTTCACGACTTCCTGCGTATACAATATGCGTGTGCGAATCGCAAAAGGAAGGAAAAACCATTTTTCCCGTAGCATCAATTACTTCTAACTTCTCCTTTACAGATGCATATTTTTTAATTGAAAACTCACTCATTCCGCCATAATCGAAGATTTTATCACCAACTACCACTAAAAAGGCATTTTCAATAAAGGGGAGGTTTTTCATAGCCTCGCCCGCTCGAAAAGTAATGAATTCACTTTCTGTTTGTACAAGAGCTTTAATATTCTTAATAATATATCCCATAATAAAATATTTTAAATTATTTGTAACTTTGCAATGTTAATTGAAAGCGAAAAAATTCTCGGTTCAAAGATACAACTTATCTGTTTTTTGTCGTTAATAAAACAAGAATAAAAAGATTAAAAAATGTTATAAGCATGAATAATAGAATCTTTCTTTATTTTTTTCTACTTTTTTATTTTTTAATGATACTCCCCACTACTCTTAGTGCAGTAAATAATGAAGAGTTAATGAAGCAAGCAAATGAGGCGTATCAAGCAAAAAAATATAATGAAGCCGTAAATCTATACCTGCAAATTGTCAACAACGGCAATGAAGGAGCGGTTCTTTATTACAATTTGGGAAATGCTTATTACAAGTGCAAAGAGCCTGCAAAAGCAGTACTTTGGTACGAAAGAGCTTTACGATTGTCGCCCAATAATGAAGACATTCAACATAATATCGCTTTCGTTAATCAAAGTTTTGTTGATAAAATTGACGTTCTACCTTCACTATTTCTTGTTCGCTGGTGGAACTCTCTCTCGCATAGCCAAACGTCACGTAACTGGGCAATCCTCAGTATCGTTTTTTCGTTTCTCTTTTTTGCATCGCTCATCGGCATCCTATTTAGTCAAAAGAAGTGGCTTCGCTCACTCTCTCTTTTACTATCCTTTATTTTTCTTTTTACGCTTATTTTGAGTATTATCTTTGCTAATCGAGAAAAGAATCGATGGAACGATGTCCCCGAAGCTATTGTGATGCAAAGTGTTGTGAGTGTAAAAAGCTCCCCCGATAACTCAAGCAACGATCTCTTTGTGATTCACGAAGGACTAAAAATTAAAGTAACCGACCGACTTCAAGATTGGATTGAAATTAAGATTCCAAGCGGCGAGAGGGGATGGATTCAGGTTAAAAATATTGAAATTATATAACTTTAAAAACTAAATAAATAAGTCATGATGGACAGTACAAACATTAAAGAATTGAACGAACGTATTCAGCAGGAGAGTTCTTTTGTTGACATCATCAACATGGAAATGAATAAAGTGATAGTGGGACAAAAGATGATGATAGAACGACTTTTAATCGGTTTGCTTTCTAATGGACATATCTTATTGGAAGGGGTACCGGGACTTGCAAAAACTTTAGCTATCAAATCGTTATCCAGTATCATCGATGCTAAATTCAGTCGTATTCAATTTACACCGGATTTACTACCTGCAGACGTGATTGGAACGATGATTTACAATCAAAAAAATGAAGATTTCTTAGTAAAAAAAGGACCTATTTTTGCTAATTTCATCTTAGCTGATGAGATAAATCGAGCCCCTGCAAAAGTACAGAGTGCTTTATTGGAGGCTATGCAAGAACGTCAAGTAACTATTGGTGAAAAGAGTTATCAGTTAAATGAGCCTTTTTTAGTGATGGCAACGCAAAACCCTATAGAACAAGAAGGTACGTATCCACTTCCGGAGGCACAGGTTGACCGTTTTATGCTAAAAGTCGTAATTCCTTATCCCAATAAAGAAGAAGAAAAAGCTATTTTGCGTCAACATCTGCTTGCTAATTACCCGACTGTTAATACTGTTTTAAAACCGGAAGATATTATCAAAGCAAGAAGTGTAGTAAAAGAGGTTTATATTGACGAGAAAATTGCAAATTATATTACTGACATTGTTTTCGCCACTCGTTATCCTTCTGAGTATAAATTGGGCAAATACGCAAACATGATTTCCTACGGAGCGTCTCCACGTGCAACAATTAATATGGCTTTAGCAGGACAGGCTTACGCTTTCATCAAACGCCGCGGATACGTCATTCCTGAAGATATCCGTGCCATTTGCCACGATGTGCTTCGCCACCGAATTGGACTGACCTACGAAGCCGAAGCCGAAAACATCACCTCCATTGATATTATTAACGATATACTCAATACTATTGAAGTGCCCTAAAATGCCACTTTAACTAAATTGTCGGTTGTATGGAATCTACAGAACTTATCAAAAAAGTTAGAAAAATTGAAATCCGAACAAAAGCTCTTTCGCAGCAAATTTTTTCGGGACAATATCATAGTGCCTTTAAGGGACGAGGTATGGCTTTCAGCGAAGTGCGACAATATAATTATGACGATGACGTCCGCTTTATTGATTGGAACGTAACCGCCCGCTTTAACCAACCTTATGTCAAAATTTTTGAAGAAGAACGTGAACTAACGGTTATGTTACTGATAGATGTCAGCGGTTCAAACCTATTTGGCACTCACGGACAATTTAAAGCCGATTTAATTACGGAATTAGCAACCGTCCTCTCTTTTTCCGCTATTCATAACAACGATAAAGTGGGGGTTATCTTTTTTAGCAATAAAGTAGAGAAATTTATTCCCCCTAAAAAAGGGAAAAGCCACATTTTACGCATTATCCAGGAATTAGTAAGCTACACCCCTTCGCAAGTCGATACCAATATTAGCGAAGCCTTACGCTATCTCACAAACGTTATTAAGAAAAAATGTACGGCTTTTATTATCTCCGATTTTATTGATTTGGATTTTGAACAAGCACTAAAAATTGCATCCAATAAACATGATATTGTTGCACTTCATATTACCGATTTTCGTGAGATAAAAATGCACGATTTAGGGCTTGTAAAAGTCAAAGACCCGGAAAGCGGTTCATTCTATCTTGCTGACACTTCGGATATTAGAACACGAAGAGAATATGAAAAGTGGTGGAATAATTTGAGACAAAAAAATAGAGAAATTTTTAAACGTACGGGAGTAGATGTAGCAACGCTACAAACAGGAGAAGATTACGTAAAAGAACTCTCCGAACTATTTAAACGTAGAGGATAAATTAGGGTTTGTTCTTTATTTGGAACGCCAACGCATACATTTTCATCTGTTTTATCATAGACGCTAAGCCATTGGAACGTGTCGGCGAAAGGTGGTCTTTCAGCCCAATCTCATCAATATAAGTTAGTTGCGTATTGATAATGGCTTCGGGAGTTTGATTTGACAAAACACGAATAAGTAAATTGATAATCCCCTTTGTAATAACAGCATCACTATCTGCCGTATAAATCACTTTTCCGTCTTTATACTCCGCATGTAACCAAACCTGCGACTGACAACCGGTAATCAAATATTGCTCGGTTTTATATTTCGGGTCAATTAAAGGAAGTGATTTCCCTAACTCAATGATATAATTATATTTATCCATCCAATCTTCAAAAAATGAAAATTCGGTGATAATATTTTTTTCTATTTCATTTATGTCCATATCTTAAAACTCTGATTTTTAATTCATTAACTTTTTCTGTCTCTCAAGAGATTGCTGATGCAAAAGTTCTAAAAATTTTTCAATAAATTGTAAAAAATTTTCATCTTTTAGAACAACTTCGTGATAACTATTGATAGCTTTCTGCCATTGTTGCGGCTGTACCAAAGGTAAATTATATTTTCTCTTAATCACTGCTATCTCATCAACAATAGACATTCTTTTTGCTAATAGTTCTGCTATTTGTGCGTCTATTCCTTCGATTAGATTACGTTTAACTCTCAACTCTTCCTCTCCGGGTTCAGTCGTTTGAGATTTAAAAACTAACGAAGAGAGGAGGGACTTAAGACGTTGAGGGGTAATTTGTTGTTCCGCATCACTTAAAGCTTGAGCAGGACAACAGTGTGTTTCTATCATTAACCCGTTAAATCCGTAATTTAAAGCTATTTGTGCAATTTTTTCAATATAACGAACTTTCCCGGCAATATGAGAAGGGTCACAAATAAGAGGTATTTCAGGATATTTAACTTTAAAATCTATCGCCAACTCCCAAAGAGGATTATTCCGATAGATTTTCTCATTATTGTCAGAAAAGCCGCGATGAATAGCCATAACATTATTAACACCGGAATTTAAAAACCGTTCAATTGCGCCCGTCCAGAGTTTAAAATCAGGGATTAACGGATTTTTAATCATAATTGTTATATCACTCCCTTGTGCTGCTTCCGCTAATTCTTGCACTACAAAGGGATTAACCACGGTGCGTGAGCCTATCCAAACGGCACGAATATTATTTTTAAGACATTGCTCAATATGTTTCGGTTTGGCAATTTCAACACAAACAGGAATTTTATAAATAGTACTCAACTCATCAAGCCAAGGCAGTGCCACTTCGCCAACACCTTTAAACGCATTGGGATTACTTCTCGCTTTCCAAACGCCGGCGCGAAAATAAGAGAGCTTAATTTCACTATTTAAAAATTGTTTACCGAGTTGTTCTGCAGTCGAAAATAATTGTTCCTTACTCTCTGCCGCACACGGTCCCGCAATAATTATCGGATCCATGATGTAACTTTTTATAAATAAACCCTTGCAAAATAGTCATCTACAAGGGTTGTTTGTGGAGCTAACTGGAATTGAACCAGTGACACACGGATTTTCAGTCCGTTGCTCTACCGACTGAGCTATAGCTCCGCTCTGAGAAATTTCAGACTGCAAAAATACAATTTTTTTTTATATAAAACATTTTTTATCTTTTAAAACTTTTTCTATCTTTGTTCTCTGTTAAAAGCAACATAAACATTAACTATTCTGTCATTATTAGTTGCATACGGTCTTCATATTTTAATAAAATTTTATAATGATTGCTGTTTTTCGATTTATTCACTCCCATTTTGTACGACTAATAGCGGGTTTGATATTTTTTATCAGCCTCTTCTTCGTACAAGTGAATAGAGTCGCCGCACAATGTACCATCACCATTGACATGTACGACTCGTGGGGCGATGGGTGGAATAATGCAGAAATTGACATCTATATCGGGGGAAGTTATTATACTTCCGTAGGATTAACTTACGGCTCAAACGGCACCTATACCTTTACCGTCCCCACAGGAAGTACGGTCTCCTTTTATTGGTATCCCGGCTATTGGGACGATGAATGTTATTTTTTTATTGATGAAGGATATAACACGCTATATTCCTGCTACGACGCTTCCTATTTACAAGGAACTTTTTTCACCTACACGTGTGGCGGTGGCGGCGGCGACCCTCCTGTAACCGTATGTACAAGTAATGTCGTTTTAAACATTAATGGAACTACGCCCGCCCCTCATTTAGAAGCTGACGGTTTCTACTATATTGATGTTTGTCCGGGACAAACTATCAATTTTGTAGCAAATGCCGTTCCGAACTCTTCAAATCTCACTTTTTCTTGGTCATTTCAACATTTTGTAAACCAAACCCCTGTTTCTCAAACAGCCAGCGGACGTACGACATCATTCACTCCTACTGCCTCCACAGGTCATAATTTTGTCGTTATGGTTGAAGATGCACAAGGCTGTAAAAGTTTTTTTACCGGACGCATTCGAGTCTCGGAAAATCCTATTGCTCACATAACACCCTCCGGCACCATCTGTGCGGGAAGTACCGAACAATTAACCCTGGGTTATGACCAAAATTCTATTATACAAGTCGAACCTATTCAAAACGAACAAGAGGTAAGCATGGGCATTGGAGGAGCCACCTTTATTCCCGATGGTCCGAACTGCCCGGACGCGTGCTACACAAGCTCCGTTATTTTTACCAATTTTTCAAATACCGATGTACTGCAAAATGCTTCAGACCTGATTTCAGTCTGTATTAACTTAGAACATACATACGCTGACGATTTATCTATCTATTTAGTTTGCCCTAACGGAAGCAGTACCATGTTACTGAATAATCACTATCTATGGCGATCAGGACTTATGTTTGGCACGCCAAACTTCTCTGATAATTCAGGAAATTACTGTACTTCCACCGGAAACCCACCCGGTGTAGGTTGGAACTATTGCTGGTCTCAAAATAATCAATTTAGTTACGGAAATAGTGGATTTTCAAATATGTACGCAGGCTTATCGTCAGGAGGATATGCTTTTGAAGATTATGCCTATAATGCCGGACATGACTATACCTATTATCGCTCTGAATACGGCTATACGCAACGGAGTGTCGATTCAACCCATCTTTCCTCAGGAACGCAATATTATGCACCTGTCGGCTCTTTCTCTTCGTTGGTCGGTTGCCCATTAAACGGCGAGTGGCAAATTCAAGTTTGCGATACTTGGGCAGGCGATAACGGTTATGTTTTTTCGTGGGAACTTAACTTCTCACCAAATCTAATTTCTCCGACATGGTCGTACAATGTTCCTATCGACCATGTGGATTGGAGTTGTAATTGGGCAACTATCGTTAATGACACTACCGTTAACATCTCCCCACCGATAGGCACTGCCCCGGGAAGTTACTCCTGCACTTTTACCATTCATGATGCTTTTGGCTGTACTTATTCCGACCAATATCCCATTGAAGTGAGTACTCCTACTATCACTTCTACTTCGGCTACAGACGCCATTTGCGGCGAACCGACCGGCACGGCAACCGTCATTTCTCCTAATGCAGTAAGTTATAGCTGGAATACAAACCCCGTACAAACTACCGCAACAGCTACCGGATTAGCCGCAGGAAATTATACTGTTACCCTCACCGATGCACACGGTTGTACGGCAACGGCATCAGTTAACGTTCCGGGGTCTTCAGCTGATATAAATCTGGTTATTACTGCTTCGAGTCTCCATTTATGTCCCGGAGAAACGGCTACGCTAACCGCTTCGGGCGCTAATAGCTATGCATGGAATACCGGAGCAACAACCAGTTCAATTACCGTTACCGCCGGAACTTATACGGTTACAGGAAACGTGGACGGATGTGAAGTTACAGAAGAAATTACAATAATGGAATCGCCACCGATGCAAATCACTTTTGATGTCGTTAATCCTATTTGTAATGACCCTAACGGAGAATTGACCGCCAATGTAACAGGAGGCATTCCGCCATATCAGTATCGATGGAGTAACGGACAACAAACAGCGAGCATGCAAAATCTGCCCGCTGCAACCTATTTGGTTACCGTTACCGATGATTATGGCTGCACAAAAACTGCATCTATCGAATTAACAAGCACCGCTCCTACCGTTTCGGTTACCACCACTCAATCACACTGCGGACAGTACGACGGAACCGCTATTTTACACATCTCCAACGGGATTCCTCCCTACTCTTACCAATGGAACTTGCCGGAAACAAACGAAGATACGGCTTTTAATCTTTGCGCCGGAACCTATTCGGTAATCGTAGAAGACAGTCTTTGTACTGTAAATTTCCAATTTAACATTACAGATGCTCCACTGCCCACTGCTTGTTTTGGAGTCAATCAAGTATACGCATTGTTAGGGACTCCCCTCTTTTTTATAGATTGCTCCTCGCCAAATGTTACATGGTTCTGGGATTTCGGAGACGGCACAACAACGACCATACAAAATCCTGACTATATCTACCCCGCTATTGGAGAGTATAATGTTATTCTAACCGTAACCGATATATTTGGCTGTACCAATACAATTAACAGAACTATTGTAATTTATGAAACATCTATCGTTTTTGTTCCTAATGCTTTTACTCCCAATCTTGATAGCAAAAATGAGGTTTTTATACCGACATTCTATAATGTCTCCGCCGACAATTATTTGTTAATCATTTATAATCGTTGGGGCGAAGAAATTTTTAGAACTACCGATATTAACAAAGGTTGGGACGGTACAATCAACGGGAAACCCGTTACAACAAATGCGGTTTTTGTATATGTACTTCATTATAGCGATTTAATGGGTGCTAAATTTATGAAAAAAGGAACGGTTACCATTGTTCGCACACCCCCTTATTAGTTTTCCACAATTCTAAAAATCCCCTGTCAAATAATCTCCTCACTCACTTAATTTTAAAATATTGTAAGCTAATAATTTAAAATTAGGAAGAAAAAATGAAAAAAGTTCTTGTTTACTATCTTTATTTACAAAAAAATGATATTTTTGCACATTATTAATCATTAAAAAATAAAAGTATGAAAAAAGTAATGTTATTAGCAGGAGTAATCTGCTTTGTATTAGCTTCTTGTTGTTCAAAAGAGGACAAATGTGCCAAAGAAGAAGCTACGGACACAACTTGCGCAAAAGGTGAAGCATGTTGTAAACACATGACGGAAGAACAAAAACAAGCTATCGCCGATTGGGAAGATTGGGCAAATATTGACGACGCAAGAAAAGAGGTTTTATTGCAAGACAGAAAAGCTAAATACGATCAATGTAAAGTAGAAAGAGAAAAGAGAAAAGCAGAAATGGAAGCAATTGATGCAAAAATGTCCGATTGGGATAACCTAACTATTGATGATAAGAAAGCTTTATTTGATGAATTTGACCAATTTGCTAAAGCCGGAAAACATCACGGAGATAAAGAAGGTTGTTGTTCGAAAGATAAAAAATAATAATAGTTGAGCCTATAAAAGGCTTCAGACTTCGAGAATTTTTCGATTTTCTAATAAAAAAGTGGGGCGAAAGCTCCACTTTTTTTGCAAAGTAACCGGAAAATTCACTTTGCTCGATAATAATGTTGACCGGAAAGAATCGGTTGACAGGAAAGAGGAGAGTGAACTGGGCGCCTCTCTGCCCGTTTTGCGTATTAGACCTCCTCTTTCATACATTGAAAATAGCCACTTAGAATCTTAGATCTTTAAATCTATTAAAAGTATTGGCCTACTTCAATAATAGTCAACCTTATCATCCTCGGTACAAAAGTACAAAAATTTTTCATTAACAATGATATTTTTGTTTAAAAAAATTATAGTTGCACTTTATTTAACAAATAGCAACGAAAAGAGTAAGATATCAAGGGATTTAGAATTATTCTAAGAAGATTAAAAAAATGTTATTCTTGATTAAGGGAAAAAAGTTGCTCCAAAAGAGGTCTAAATTTGGAAGAAAAATATCGAAATTCACATAAATACATTTTTTAGAGTCTATTTATTAAAATTCTCAGAGGAAAAGCACAATAAGGAAACATATTATATATTTATATTCTCGTTTTGCAATTCTTTTATGAATTTTATTTTTTATTAGGGCGTGCCCCCTCGCTGCGCTCGGGGTCGGCGCCCGGTTCCAAGTCCGCGGGCACAAGCCGTGGGGACGCAAGGCGGCAAAAAGAGCTTACAAGCTCGCTTTTTTGCCG
>DUOL01000156.1 GCA_012838875.1 Bacteroidales bacterium
CTCCTTGATTATAGATAACAACCGTCGGCATATCTTGTATTGTAACGTTCACACCATTAAGCGGTAATCCAACGGTGTCCGTACCATCAAGAATAACAACCGTATAATAACAATCTTGCGTAGCTGTATAGGTATTGTTGTAACCTGAGTAAACTAACTCATTGCCGCAATACCAATTATATGTATAATTTCCATCATTCGGCATATTGGTTGTCAAAACTACCGGTTCGCAAGAAACAATATCTCCTGCTGAGCCATTGGCGGTAATAACAACATCATGAATATCAATAATATGCTCGATAACATCGACTATCTTTTCTCCGATAGCTTGACATCCCGGGCAATCTTGTGAAACTTCACATTTTACGCTAAACGTACCTGTTTGCGGGAAAGTAGTTGTAAAGGTTTGGTTTGTTTCACCTGCAACCGGTACATTATCAATATACCATTGATAGGTAACGGTGCCTACAACATATCCACCTTGGATATTAGCCGTATAGGTTACTGTCGAATCTTTATTAACTACAGGATCTCCTACAATTATAACATTCGGGTCGAGTAGCACGGTGATTCGTAGAGGATCAGTATAAGCATTATTACAATAATGAGCTAATGATGACCCTGTTTGCCATACATGTAAGTAGTAATACTCGGCATTCGGGTTTTCAATATTTTCATTAGCTGATGAAGGAGTGCTAATATCAATTAAATAAGGATAATTAACGTAATCACTATAAGTTAAAGTTCCACCATCAAGATGTAAACCATTGTGATACCATTGATAGTGAATCAATTGACTTGTATCGGGAACTACTAACTGTGCGTCAATAGCCACACTACCGCCTTCACAAACGGTATCATTTGATGGGGTAATAGTAACTTGAAGAGTCGGATAGATTACAATAGTATCTGTTGTATCGGCTACAGGCGGACAGTTATATCCGGAGGTTGCAACTTCAACTGAGTAGCTGTAACCTAATGCTTCATTCGTTAGATTTTCAAGAACGATAGATGTATCGCCTTGTCCCGTATAAATTGGTGTATTCGTGGGTGATAATTGTGTCCAAGTGTAAGTTACCACTTCCAGACCAGTAACAGAATCTCCCGGAACGGTCTGAGGCCATGCATCTAAGGTTACCTCTTTACCAACACAAGTAGAATCGGACTCTAAAGAGGTATGGAATTTAATATTATCATTCGGATTCGAAACAACCGTAATCGGAATTTGCATAGTATCACCACAATTCCCTTCTAATGTTACGACTGCAACTTGAATTTCTACTATTGTTCCGGCAGGCTGGTCAATTATAGGAGTCGTACAAGTTCCATTGTTCGTGGTATCGAAAGCAACTCCTGACATAGACCAATAATATGTCAATGCTTCACCTGTAGCATTGACGTTGATAGTAGTGTTACTATCTTGGCAGAAACGTATGTAAGTATAATTCGGGTCTATCACCGGTACCGCGCGGGTAACTAAATAGATAGTATCCTTGGCACGACAATCTACATCATCGTCATAATTATTTGATTGCCATACTTCTACTATAAAGGGATAAGTTCCATTAGTGAAAGTATCAAGGGCATTGCTTATCAATGTACCAGGATAATTAGCTAATACATTAATTGTATCATTGATAGTGTCCCCATTAGTCACATTCGGATAAGTGTTTCTATATATTTCTGTCGTATCATAGGTAATTCTCCAATGTACATTATTATCTTGTGTAACAATAATCTCAAGTGGAATAGCTGTTGATTCTACATTTTCGCAAACCGTATCGGACCCACCGTTAATCAGAGCGGCGGTGTAAATATAAAATTCTTGTCCATCAAAATTCGGCAATATTTGACAACCGGTCGTTAAATTTTGAATCGCTACATTTACCGCTATTTGATCTGATAATCCATTAGCAAATGGTAATTGATAAGTAAATGTATCTACAAAACTATTGGTAGTTACAACGTGAGTATCAATATTTACCCACGAAGTGTTATCATTGTCAAATGTATCTATTGTCCAAATGTAACGGAACGTATCGGTTCCTCTATAAGCGTCTGTATAAATCGTACTATCAAGCCTTGCAACAAAATCAACATAGGAATTTTCACATTGATCTACCACAGTATCCATGTTAATTTGGGGTGTATTAAATATAATAATATTCACTTTGGATTCAAGTACCGTACTACAACCCGGGGTGGTGTATGTAATAACCAACTCTGTCGTATCCGGGAATAACATGAGATCCGCACTTCGAATGGTATCATCAATTGAAAGTGTAGTATCTCCGAAAACCGGATTGTTAAAGGTAGCATAATAGGTAAAAGGCAAGTGATCAAAAACGCCAAAAACGCCAAAATCACTAATACAGAATTTAACTTCTCCGTCCTGTATAGCGTAAGGAGCATCAATATACACCAACGAATCTTTAACGAACGTGTCGGTATTAAATATAGTTACGGTTAGTGCCGTATCATATTTTAATTGACAGCCCGGCAAGCCGGATTGTGAATAGATTTCAAAATTAAAATGGATTGCATCATTATCCGGATTAACCGTATAATAATCGTTAATAAAAGCTGAGTCAATATTAGCAGTAAAAGGAATTGAGTTATCAGATGTTTGTGGGTCGTCTATCGTGTCGGTTTCAACAGTATCCGTTGGTGTATTGGTTGTTGTCCATGACCAAACGAACGATTCTCCAAATAAGAAAGTATCAAGGGTAACTTCTGTTAAGTCAAATCTTGCCGTTCCTTCGATACAGATAGTGGTATCAAAAGGAAGGTTCACTGCCAACGGAGCGGCTACGTTAACCGTAATGGTGTCTGACATTCCGGCACATTGTCCATCCGCAAATGAATAAATTACAAAATAGTCATAACGACCATTAGTGTCTACGTAATTCGACACATTATATAGAGCGGACGTATCATTAGGCAGAGTAATATCAGTCGTAATAATCGTATCCGCACCACTTAAAGAAGAATCTTGCATCATGTAAGTTGTAAAGCGAGCATTATTACCGCCGTACAATGGGGCGTAATCTTCCGTTAGATTCTCTATAACAAAAGTTAAATCATGAGCACCGCCAAGACAAACGAGAGGAGTATAGTGTGCCGCATCGGTTAGTGCTTTCATAACAAGTGGTGGTAATCCAACAAAATAGATTGAATCTTTCACATAGCAACCGAGAGTTCCCGGATCTTCGATAATTAATTTGAATGTAGCCGGTTCTGTTATTTCTAAATCGGAGAAATCAACTGTGATAAGACGAGAAACGGCGTCTATTGTATCGTTAATAGTTCCGGAAACAGCAGCTAGCGGTTCCCAACTCCAGCTCAAACTTGCTCCACTGCTTAAAGGCATTCCATTAACGAGTGGTCTAATTCCACCGTATCTTAATACATTCGTATCACCGGTAGCACAGAAGTGGGTAGTATCAGGATAATCGATTGTCATTTTCGCTAACCCGATTGAAACGGAAACTGTATCTATATCGATACATAAATTATTTACTTGAATTTCACAAATGATGGTAGTATCATTTTGTATATTATATATTGTATCAAAGAGATAAACATAATTTGTATCAGCAGGTTTTGTAACCGTATACGTAATACTATTATTAATAATGAACTTCACGTCCAATATAGAATCTTTAAAATTGGTATCGATAGCTCCAACGAAAGTAACGGGAACGTCGAAGCCGGCACAAACTTGAAGTGTATCGGCACTTCCGTGTGTATATAGACTATCGGCTAATCTGAAGTCGATTCTTGGAGTTGAGAAAGCTCTAATTTTGAAAGTATCCGTTATATAACAGCCATAATCTCTTAAAGAGGCTTGTACATTCTTCTGGAAATAATCCACTGCAAAAATGTAACTTGTAGAAGCATCATGCATTATTAGGGTATCCAGAGCGAAATTATTAACGTTTCCGGTATCAAGGTTTCTGGTTGTGATAGGGATCGGATTACCTTCTTCGTATACGGATAATACGGCATTGATATTAGAAATATCCAAATCAAGACCACCATCAATAGAAATATTAACTTCAAATTCACTTCCGGCGCAAAGAATTGAATCTATAGTTCCGTCTGCTTTAATTTTGTCCGGTGAAACGGAATTGAGAACGAGTTCAGGGCTTTCAGCCGCAATAATATTTTCGTATCCCCAATAGGTACCCGGATAAGGGAATTTTTGAGAAGATTCTACATATTTTTTTATAATGTATGCATTATCTCCTACTAACACAGTATCGTTAAATGTAAATGCCATGGCATTAGGCCCGGCACTTATAGAATCAAGAGAGTCTTGCTCTAATGAAGAGAGATGTACTTCATCAAAAACCACTCCATTATACTTATAACTTTCATACCACTTAACTTCATTGTTATTTCTGAAAGTCATCCAGTCATAACATCCAATTTGATCTACTCCCACGCTACAACGATATCTCGTTGTCCCATTAATAGTAAACCCTGCATTATTGACGACACGATATGGGATTGTTTCATTGACAATAGGTACGGTTCTAACTTTATATGTCGTATTGTGTTGGTTAACAGGAATAGTATCACTTATGTATGTGGTATCTATATGATCAACAACGAGGAAAGGGGGAGAATAGATTGAATCGAGTTCCGATTCAATATAATACTTAGCCACGTAAAAAGTATCTTTCCAAACAGTATCTATCACGATTGGGTCGCCAGGAATAGTATCAATACTATCAATCACACGGAAAGTGTCTATTAGTGTTAGTATAGTATCCGGATTATAAATAATCGGAGGAACGGGAGCAAGAATGGTATCTGTTTTCCATAGCGTATCTATACGAATCAACGTACTATCCTGTCTAAAGGTAGTATCGATAATCGTCATATCGGTAATAAAAAGTGTTGTCGTAAGTGTTCTTAACGTATCAACCAAATTAACATCCCCTTGTAGTTTATAAGAATAGTTTCCGGTGCTTAACATCGGATTGGCAAAGAAGTTATCTGTAAGTTTATTATTTATTAGCTTCACAGTGTCGGAATTGAAAATCCAAAACATGCGATAATCATATAAATCCAACTGTGATAGGGTGTCATCAATGGCATACTGAATAACCTGTCCATTAGCCGTACTAGGATTATGATTAACCTCCCTAATCCCTGTAAAGATATTAAGATCGCTGGGATAAAATAAAGTATCTGTTAGAGATGACATAGTAAATATCTTAGTTGTCATCGGTGTAAATGGAGCTCGAGCCGTATCACGCTCATAAACGACTTCTTGTCTTAAAACTTTTGTCGTATCGGGATTTCCGTCTATCTCATCAAGCATAGCAGACGCCGGCGAAAGCAGAACCCAATCGGTTACACTTTTTCCATTATCTGTTGTGACAGTAGTCGCTTCACTCCGAGCTTGGTTTATTCCTAAAAAAAGAAACACCATCAGGAAAAAAAACATAAATTTTTTCATCTCTTTGAATTTAATTATTACTATTTTATTATTTGCTTTTATATTTAATTTTAATATATTCATTTTTAATCATACAAAACATTATGCCAAGAACTTTTTCCCGACTTTTTTTTTCTTCATATTTTTCATTTATTCCTTGTCATAATACTATTTCAACTTGCAAAAATACAAAAAAATAATTTAAAAAATCAAATTATTTAAAATTACAGCACTTTTATTTATCATTTCAAGCTAATTCTCTGACTTTCAATAAAATATTTTTTTTAAAAAATTCACCGTTTCTACTAATTTTAATCATAATATCTTATTCTTCTAATTATTCATCAAGGTTTCGAAATATATTTAAAAAATCGTAAACAATTCGTAACCATAAAATTAAATTAATTTATTCTCACATACATAACTTTCTTTTTTTCATTCAAATATCAATTAGCAATAATACAAAAATTTTTAATTGTATATATTAATATTATTGTAATTGGTGATTTTTTTTATTTTTCGACCATTTTTTTCTCTTTTTATTTTTTTTATTTTTTGATTTTTAATCAGGGCGTACCTTATTTGCAGGCGTTCACGGGGTGGCCTTCGGTTTCAGGTAGGTAGTCGTTAGCCGTTTTAATTGCGTGAGGACGTAGCCGAAAAGCCCGCAAGGGCGGAAGCCGCTGGGGACGCTGGTGCAAAAAAGCGACTTTAGAAGCTCTTTTTGCCGCAGCGTCCCCAGCGGCTTTCGCCCGCGGACTTGTAGGCGGAGGCCGACCCCGAGCGTAGCGAGGGGACACGCCCTAATTAAAATTATTATTATGAGACTTCTGCATAGAAATTAGTAGAAAATTTTAAAATTTCCACACTCCACTTTCACTTTCAACTTTCTAAATTGTATCTTTGCATTCGGATTAATTGAATTATTATGAAAATTGCACGTAAAAGCACGGTGAAATGCTTTATTGGGGATACGATAATCGGTGGAGAATCGGATATTTCGATACAATCTATGACTAACAGCACTACCGGTGACGTAGAACGCACTGTGGCACAATGCAAGGAAATTTTTAATGAAGGTGCTGATTATGTGCGAATTGCGGTACCTTCTATGAATGATATAGATGCTATAAGAGAGATTTCACGGCAACTTAATGGTGCCGGTATTTATAATCCTCTGATTGCTGATGTTCATTTTAACCCAAAGATTGCTGAAGCGCTCACCGCTGTTGTGGATAAAATTAGGATTAATCCCGGGAATTTTACTAATGAGACCGATTTTCTTGATAAGAAGTATGAAAAAGAGGAGTATGAAAAATCGTTGGAAGAGACGCGGAGTAGAGTAAAACCCTTGATAGAGAATTGTTTGCGGCACGGTACGGCAATACGAATAGGGATAAATCACGGTTCGCTTTCTCAACGGATAATTTCTAAATTCGGCAACAGTCCGGAAGCAATGGCAAATTCTGCTATTGAGTGGATTGCTATTTGTGAATCTTACGATTTCACCAATTTAGTTCTCTCTTTAAAGGCAAGTAATGTTCATTTTATGCTGGAATCTTATTTTCATTTAGAAAAATTAATGGAAGCGAGAGGGAAGCACTATCCTTTACATATTGGGGTAACGGAAGCGGGTAACGGCTTAGAGGGACGGGCGAAATCGGCGGCAGGAATCGGGGCCTTGTTGTTGCATGGTTTTGGCGATACAATTCGGGTTTCTCTTACGGAAAATCCTGTAAATGAGATTATTTTCGGAAAAAAAATTGTTGCGGCTGTCGAAGATATCCAACCTGATTTTTATACTATTGATGAAAATAGAACTCTTTTTTACACACATCATGAACCGGACAGAGAAAAATTTATAGCTGAAGTGGCGGCTATAAGTAGTTATGAGCATTATAAGAGGGCGTTAAACGATTTAAAAATTGCGAATCGTTTTCTTTCTACGGCAGAAATTGAAAACATGGAAAAGATTGTGTTACAAGCGGTTGGCATTAAGATTTTTTTTGCGGAATTTATCTCTTGTCCTTCTTGTTCGCGTACGCAATTTGATATTGAGAAGGTTACTGCTCACGTGAAGGAAAAATTCTCCTCGTTTCGAGGGGTTAAAATCGGCATTATGGGCTGTGTCGTAAATGGTCCCGGAGAGATGGCTGATGCCCATTACGGAATTGTGGGTTACGGGAAAGATAGAGCGGCAGTTTATAAGGGGAAACAGGCGATTTCTAAAAGTTTACCCATGGAGGAGGTATTGCAATTATTAGAAAAAACGATTCTTTTGGAAAAAAAGAATTTTGGAGGGGAGTTTTAAAATTGATAAAGAGATGAAAAGCCATCGGAACATTGATTTTCTACCCACTACCTTGAAAGAGGTGAAGGCGTTAGGTTGGGAACAACTTGACGTTATTCTTATTTCCGGGGACGCGTACGTAGACCATCCATCCTTTGGCGTTGCCGTAATTGGCAG
>DUOL01000157.1 GCA_012838875.1 Bacteroidales bacterium
TGCGTGAGGGCGCAGCCGTATAGCCCGCAAAGGAAGGAGCTTTGAAGAGCAAGGAGAAAAAGAGCGCCTTTAGAAGCTCCTTTTTCGACTATGCTATTCATAGCTCCTTCCTGCGGACTTGGAGGCGAAGACCGACCCCGAGCGTAGCGAGGGGGCACGCCCTAATAAAAAATATAAATAAATCTACTACTTGATTATATATTAAAATCCTAAAAAGAAACCTAATAATCCTACGCACAGCCCGACCAGCACACTGATGGCTTTCATGAGGAAAAAGTTTGAACGGGAAGAGGCTAATAACGGCAAAGCACCGTGACCGTCTTGGACAATGGAACTTGATAGTAAAATACTGAACGGGATTGAGCCGTTGAAGAAAAGTATGACAAATATTAAATGCGGTCCGGACTCCGGAATAATACCAATGAGGACTGCTAATAAGATGAGTAAGAATGTTGTCCACTGGTTGTTTTTAATAAAAGCCTCGATATCAAACAGTTGATAAGAGAATTTAAGAAGTAAAAGGACGGCGAAAGTCCAGAGAAGTACTTTTAAAAGGTGTTTTTTAATGACGTGTTTCCAAAGATGAGATTGGAGGAAGTGTTCGGAAGAAAAGGCGACAATAAATAGGGTTAACAGAGCAAGTGTGAGAAAAAGAATGTTTTCCCATGAAAAAATAGAGTGATGGTGATGATGGTGTACTTCTCCTATTGTCGGTAAACCTCCATGTTGGTGTGAAAAAACTCCTGTCAGAATAGCAATGATATAGAGTAATAAACAGATAATGAGAAATATTCTTTGAAAAGAGGTGCGGGTTATGTTTTTTAACAACAAATGGTTTTTTGTGTGAATATGTACATCTTCGTGTATTTCAAAAAAATGGTTATCTCTTTTTAATTTTTTATGTTTAAAAAATAAATCGGTGAGAACGCCGGTAACAGTACCGACAATTAGTAATATTAGAGAGAGGATGAGGAAGATTTTAGGGCTATACGCAAAAATTACAAATGCTTCATCTCCATGTGTGCAAATCATGCCTGCTACTAATGCTCCGAAGGAGAGTAGGCGGTGAGTGAATAAGGAAACGATAGTAAAACCGCCAATACAACCGGGTATTAGTCCTAATAAAGAGGCAAAAATAATTTGCAGAAAAGGACGATTTTGTAAGCTGGTCAGTAATTTACCCGAAGAATTAACATTAATAAATTCAATGAAAATCATCATCATCATTACCAAATAGGTAATCGTTAATGTACTTTTTATTACATCTAAGATGATGTGATAATCAATAGACATTGTTTAATTATTTTTTGAATAGGCAGTTTCGAAATTTGTACGTCCGATAAGAGAGCGACCAAGGGTTACTTCGTCTGTAAACTCTAACTCTTCACCTACACCGATGCCGCGTGCGATAGTAGAAACAACTTTAACTTTGTCGGAAATATTTTGGTAGATGAAAAAATTGGTTGTATCTCCTTCAACAGTAGTTGGTAGGGCTAAAATAACCTCTTCTACAGGGTTGTTATTAATTTTCTCAAAAAGATGTTCTAATGTAAGTTGTTCGGGACCGATTCCATTAATTGGAGAAATAATTCCTCCTAAAACGTGATAAACACCATTAAACTGATGTGTAGCTTCGATGGCAATTACATCTCTAATATCTTGAACGACACAAATGAGTTGGTGGTTGCGCTTAGGGTTAGTACAAATAGTGCAAACAGGAGTGTCTGATAAATTGTGGCATTCTTGACAAGTATGTAGCTCTGATTTAAGGCGTGAGATAGCACTTAAAAGTTGCTCAACTTCAATATTTTCAAGTTGATGCAAATGCAAGGCGAGTCGCAGTGCTGTTCGGCGACCGATACCCGGAAGCTTTGCTATTTCTTCGATAGCTTTATCCAATATTTTAGAAAAATTTTGAATCATATCGACTTAGCGTAAACGGTCGGCAGCACGTATTTTTTTTTCATCTTTTCTTATTGCACGTGTTGACATATAGATAAAAAAAGCAGGTATTGCACAAGTCATAATCCAAGGATTGGACTTGAAATCATTTGCGGTTGTGCTAATGCCTTGTTGTACAAAAATAAAATCAGGGCATATATAGAGCATGAAAACGATGATAATTAGAAAAAGCATTAAGTTAAAGGCATTGAGTTTAAGTTGTCGTCTCCTATTTTTGTATTGAAAAATAGTATAAAATGATAAAAATGCCGATATAATTAGCATGATGGCTATATAGAAAGTGTATAATTTAACGTCACCGTTTGGAATATTTTCTTTAAGAAAAAAAGCATCGAAAATATAATCTGCTTGGTCCGTGTATACATGTCCAATAGGAATAAAAAGTAGAATTATTGCGGTAATAGAGGCAAAAAATAATAAAATAGATTGGATTCGTTGAATCATAATGAAAAGATTTAAAGTTTATTGAAATGTTTTATTTAAAGTGATATAAGACATTTTAATATTTCTATCGGCAATTTTAACATAAGGACGAAATTTTAAAGCAACCTTTGAAGGATTTCCTATCCCGTAATTGGTTAATTGTCCAACTAAATTAAGGAAACTTTCCAATGTTTCAGCTTGTAAAACCTCTCTGACATCAATTCTCATTGGGATTGGTATAATTTGTTGCGTTCCGTTTGCCGGGATAGAAAGATTAATTTTAGGATTGCTTCCGTCTATTAATTTTTTCCCGTCTAATTGTAATTCGTAGTCAAAACCGCCAAGTGCGGCAGGCTGGCTGGTTTTATTTCTTGCAATAACATTCATATTACAAGTAATAGTAAAATCTTTTCTAGCGATGGCGGCGGCGGCTTTTGCGGCGTCAGCTACCGATAAATCATTAACACTTTTAACCTTAGATAAATTAATACCTGCCCAATTAATATTAACAATATCACCCATTTGATATTGTAAATTAACCATATTTAATGCACGCTGTATGGCACAGCCTGAAAATAGAAGCACTATTGCCGCTAAAATTGTAATTTTTTTCATAGCTCTATAGAATCTGAACAAATTTATGGTAAATAACTATATTTTTTACTGTATTCCAGCATTTGTTGGGTGTAATCGTTAGGATATTCAATTTGGATATCTACAATTTTATCTCCTTTTTTAACAATTTTAAATTCGGGGTTAATAAATCCGCCGTAAGGCGCAATATTAAGGGGTGCAAAACGCTCCTTAACTTCTTTATGTATATCATAATCTATTTTTACTCCGTATGTTTCAACTATTTTTCTTGCTGCTTCGTAATCACCGGTAGATTTGATTTTTTGAATTTCCGCTAATAGTTGAGCAAACAATTTTCGTAATTCGACGTAGTCATTAATTTTGATATATGTTTTTCCGTTTTTCATCACTTTTTCGATGACATTTTTTTCTAAACCGTTTTCGTAGCACCAATTTGCGATTAATGCACGGTTTCTCATGTGTGCTTGCGAAATATCATCACCTAAATTAATACGGTTTAGTTGGAGCATCATGCCGTTTAAAATATATTTGTAATAGCATGCTTTGTAGGCTTCCGGGTCGGGGAGCAGGTTAAGTTCCAACATTTTATCATCGGCAATATAATAGAGTGAAAAAAGGTCGGCGCGTGTCTCTTCAATAGGAGAATGATAGTTCTTTAGCATACCATCTTCAATACCCGGTAGCATTTGACCGGAGCCGTGTCCGAGGCATTCGTGTAAATCTACTTGTAAATTGTCGGCTTCGTAGCCATATTTTTTTGCTAATTCAATTTCCTTTTCCGAATAATAGAACTCTTGGGCGCTTCCGTTCTTCATGCGTGCTTGATGGTAAGCGTACATAATGTTACTCATTGTAACGGATTTTGACCCATGATGTTTTCTAATCCAGTTAGCATTAGGTAAATTGATGCCGATTGGCGTAGCAGGATAGCACTCTCCGCCCAATTGAGCAACCGTAATAACTTTTGCCATAACACCTTTAACCTCTTTCTTTTTATAAATAGCATCAATAGGGGAGTTGTCTTCGAACCACTGAGCATTTTCACTTATCAGCTCCGTTCTTTTATTATTTTCCAAATCTTTAAAGTTAACTACCGCTTCCCAAGTCGCTTTTTGTCCAAGCGGGTCGGTGTAAACTTCAATAAAGCCATTCACGTAGTCAACAAGCGAGTTAACATCTTTAACCCAAAGGATATTATAATCGTCCCACGTTTTTAAATCGCCGGAAGTATAGTATTCTATAAGTTTGAGGATATGATTTTTTTGTTCTTCATTTTCAGCTACGGTAGAGGCTTTTTCCAGCCAATAAACTATTTTTTCGATAGCCGGTCCGTACAGACCACCCACTTTCCACGGCAATTCAACAACTCTTCCATCTTTATCTTTCGTTACTTTCGTATTTAAACCATAAGAGATAGGCTCTTCTTTATTGGCATTGATATCATTTTTCTTAAGGTCGGCATAGTATTTCTCAACTTCTTTTTGAGTTACGTTTTCGTAAAAATTAACTGCCGAATTAGTTACCAAATCTTTTTTAACATCTTGACAAATTTTAAGAGGTTCAATGTTTTCATTAAAGATAATATCGGTAACCCATTTTTTAAAATCGCCAAATGATTGATTGGTAGCAACAGGGAAGTCGTTTTCGGAAGAGTTATTTAATAAATTTTCAAAATAGTCGGTTGATATTTCCGGATAAAACTTAGCATTAGAGTAATGATGGTGCATTCCGTTGGAAAACCAAAAGCGTTTAACATAAACCATGAAAGCCTTCCAATTATCGTCATTTTTATCCCCTGAATAAGTGTTGACAATATTTTCTAAAGTTCGTTTTACCGTTAGATTATATTTCCCGTTTTGGTCAAAAATAATATCTCTTCCGCAGCGTGCCGCTTCACTTAAATAATAAATAAGCTCTTTTTGTTGTAACGAAAGTTTGTCCCAATTGTCGACTTGATAACGCATGATTTCAATATCCGCAAAGCGGTCGATGACATATTGAAATGTTTCACTATTTTTCTCTTCTTTATTTTTTTGTGATTGACAAGCCATTCCCAATAAGGCTAAACCTAAGAACATTATAACAACATTTTTTTTCATAATTACAATATATTTAAACTTCTAATTTTGCTTGCAAAGGTACAAAAAAAGAAGTGATTTACATTAGATTTTAAAAGAAAATAATTATTGGAAATTAAAGTTTCTCAGAAAACTAAATCCTAAATAATAGATGTCGTAAGGTTTGAAAGGGGGTAACTTACGGTCATTTCGAATGTAAAAACGCAGGATATTATTAGGGGAAATAGAATAGTCAAGTCCGATTTTAGTACGCATGGATTCTAATCCGCTATCTTTTTTACGAAGTAAGAAAAATAGTTCTGCCGATGCGAAAAATAAAATAGGAGCTTCTTTCAAGCCATATTCAAATTTTAATTCTTGTCGAAAATAGGATTCAATTTGTGCTATAGTATCTGATGGAAAATCGGAAAATGTATTTTGATAACGTAAACGGTACGAGCCGGTCAGTTGGTTAAACTCTTTTTGAAACGTAATATTTAAGTTTATTCTATATAGTAAATCAACTAATTGCTTAACATCGGAAAAATCCGTAATTAAATAGGACCCAACTCCTAAAACACAATGATTATCTAACATTGTGTACTCCACATCAAATTTACTGGTAAACTTCTCAACGTTAGTAAATTTATCGAACATTCTAAATTCATTTTTTACAATAAATTCCCAATTTTTCGATTTGTTAAAATGCAATTCCCCTGTAAAAATACCGCCAAAATCTTTTGATTGAGCCAAAGACCCCGAAGGTTTTTCAATAATTAAAAAGAATACAAGTAAAAGCGGAATTAGCAAAAGATTATATCTAACTATCATTTCAAATTAACAATTGTAAATTAACTATCTGCAAATTAAGAAGCTGCAAAGATAACATTTTTTTTATTGGCAGGACGTAGTTTTTATATGATGCCATTCTAAATAAAATTGTAGAAATTGCAATCCGGCCGCTTGAAGTTTTAAAAAAATAGGATTTTTCTTGTAGGAAGGGTCAAAACATAAAAGATAAATCTCATTAAGACAATCCAATCGTTTTAATAGTTGAAACTCCGTCCAAACTTCATCGGTTCGGGCTTCGTTCTTGAGAAATATTTCGTGATAAATAAAAAGCGTATAGCTGTGTGGAGTGACGGAAATATCAGGTAATATATCAAATGGACTTGCTTCGTTTTGCTTGGCTTCTTGGAGTGTTGTAAATTTATCTTTTTTATTTTCTGATTCTATCTCTTCCGTGCAAACGGAGAGTTCATAGTACAATTGCTCAATGCGAAAATCGTGATTTAGTAATTTATTAGCTTGATGAAACAGAAATAGAAAATATTTTATTTTGTGAGGAAGCTGAAAAGCATCTAATACTTCTTTCTCTTTATCCAAAAGAGCTATCTGATACTCGGCATCATATAATGAAAAATTGATGTTTTTTCCCGTTTCTATTAATTGAAAATAATCTAAAATTAAATTTCTAATTTTATTTTGGTAAAGACTTTCCATTTTTTATAGATTAACGCTTTAAATACGAATAGGAGAGAAAAATGTTACAGCAAGAAAGGTTATTTCCTACTTTTCGAAAAGAGAAACTCTTTTTCTTCAGCGGTTAAAGCGTCATAACCATTTTTAGAAATTTTATCTAAAATAGCATCAATTCTATCATTTTCAGCTTTCTTTTTTGCATTGTACTCTTCATCAGAAAGGGGGCGCGTATCGTATGAAGTACAATATTTCTTTTTTTTCTTCTTAGTAGTTTGATAGATATTGTTTTTCATAGAGAAAAACATATAGGTCGCACCGTATAGGACACCGCCTAAATGGGCAATATGACCGCCGGCATTACTTTTAGAGATGCTCAGTAAATCAATAACAATAAAGATTATCGTTATCCATTTTAGTTTTATTGGTCCCAAAAATACAATTTGTAAATTATATTGCGGTTTATAAACGGTAATAGCGGCTAATATCGCCATAATGCTTCCGGACGCTCCAAAAGCCATAGAAGTTGGCAGAACATTTTGAAAAACGGGAAAAATATTGTAGGCAAAAGCATAAACGAGATTGCCGAAGACGCCGCCGAGCAGATAAGTAAGGAGGAGCTTTTTTTCACTAATATATTGTAGGAAAATCCTTCCTGCTATCCAAAACATAAGCATATTGAATAAAATATGCCAAAAATGGATGTGGAAAAATAGTGAAGTGATAATTGACCAAGGACGGTAAAGAAAATTATGAATAGACGCAGGAAACGAGAGTGATAAAACTATTTTTGACAAAACGACTTCATCAAAATCATTCGACATTAAAAATCCGATTAGCGATAAGAGATATTTAAGTATTAAAAAAATAAAATATACCGCAAGGTTAATGATTATAAGTCTATTAAGATAGGAGCGTTTTTGAAAAAAATGTTTTAATAGATATTTTCCATTAAAGTTTGAGAGTAAAGGATTGGTGAAGCGCATATAAAATAACCTATTTTTTAAATCATAGTTTTTTAATATGTTTCAAAGCTATTTGTTCTTCGCCAAAAGAGAATTAGTATAATTCCAAATAGCATACCTCCTAAGTGTGCAAAGTGTGCAATCCCGTCGCCGGTACCGGCAATGCCGTATACTAATTCCAGGAGACCGTAGGCGATAACAAACCATTTTGCCTTGATTGGGAAAAGGAAATAGAGATAAATTCGAGCATTTGGAAACATCATGCCAAAGGCGAGCAGCAGTCCGAAAACCGATCCCGAAGCACCGATTACATTAAAAGAATTTAGAAAATGTTCGCGGTATTGTGTTATAAACGAGACACTTAAATTTTGTAATTGTAAATTATTGGGATCTTGTTGCCACTCTCTAAAGTACTGTTTGAAATTTTGATATTGCGAATAGATATCGCCGGAATATTGATGAATATGGAAGCGGTGATTTTGTGTTAAATCAATCAGGTGATTCAGTGAGGGGTCGTGCAAGAATATTTCCATCAACTTCAGGTCACTATTAATTTGGAAGTAGATAACAATATAATGTATAAGTGCGGCACCAATACCGGTTACAAGGTAATAAATAAGCAGTCTTTTTCCGCCCCATACGTTTTCGATGGCACTACCGAACATCCAGAGGGCAAACATATTGAAAAAGATATGTCCGAAGTTCCCGTGCATGAACATGTAAGTAAATATCTGCCATATATGAAAATCGGAAGCCCCAAAATAGTGCAGTCCCAAGGTTTTGTTCAGGTCAATGCCCAATTTGGCAAATGTTATCGAAGCAAGAAAAAAAAGCCCGTTGATGATAAGTAAATTCTTAACGACGGGTGGTAATAGATTAAAACCTTGAACGTGAATATTGTCAGACATTGTAAATTAGTTGCAGGGCATTGGAAGGTAGCTTAGAACTATAAAAATAAGCTAACGAACTAAATTGGAGCGGAAGACGGGTCTCGAACCCGCTACCTACAGCTTGGAAGGCTGTCGCTCTACCAAATGAGCTACTTCCGCAAATGGAGTGGGAGAGGAAGGATTCGAACCTCCGAAGGCTTCGCCAACAGATTTACAGTCTGCCCCATTTGACCGCTCTGGTACTCTCCCAACGTAAAGAGCCGGTGGACGGATTCGAACCGCCGACCAGCTGATTACAAATCAGCTGCTCTGGCCAACTGAGCTACACCGGCTTTTATTTTGTTGTTTTGGAAAAATTTCAAATAACCTACCTGATAATTGTTTTTTCAAAATCAGGTTGCAAAAATAGTGTTTTTTTCTATATTTAGCCTCTTTTTAGAGTTTTTTTTGTAAAAAAAGTGTAACTTGGTGAATGGTAGTATTTTATTTTTTGACACAACAGGTCATTTCACGCTTCCCGAGCGCCCCAGGAATCGCTTTTACCTCAAACCCCGCCGCTCTCATGCTTCGTTTTACACTTCCTTTCGCACAATAGGTTACCAAAATGCCACCTATTTTCATAGTTGCAAGGATTTTTGCAAATATCTCCCTTTCCCATAATTCGGGTTGTACCGTAGGACTAAAGGCATCAAAATAGACTAAATCATAGAAATTTCTTTTTAGTGAGCTTGTTTGCAACGTCTCTATCCGTTTTTTGAAATAGAAATTTGGGGAAAGTTCACGTTCATTATTATTGTCGCTATGCATTTCTAAGAAAGGTTGTAAATATTTTTCATCAAACAACGTTCCGTAATTGAGACTTTTTACCTCGCTTAATGAAAGTGGATAAGCTTCTATCGTGTGGTAATAGATAGTGCGTTCTTTTTGGTGTGCGAGCGTTAATAGGGCATTTAAGCCCGTTCCAAACCCCATTTCTAATATGCAAAGTGTAGACGTGTCCGAAAAAGTGTTTAAACCGTTATGAATGTAAATGTGCAAAGACTCTTGAAGAGCTCCGTATTTAGAGTGAAATTGTTCGTTAATATCGTTTAAACGAAAAGATGATGAACCGTCATGCGTAATATAATGTTGGCGATGAAAAAAATCAATCATTGAGACGCTGGAGTTTAGTAGCTTTTTTTTGTTGTACGACTTCTGAAAATTGCTGAATATTCATGGTAAAGGTAAAGTAGTTCGGCGTTGCTCCTGCGGCAAAATGAGCTCGCGAAAAAGCAAACTGCATGCCATAAAGCTCAATTGAAAAACCGTAGGAGAAACCGGCAAGACTGCGTGCCTGGGGAATCTTCATCTCTTGATGTCGGTTTTGATTATAGGCAAGTTGGAGAGATAGGTATTTAACGGGCAAAATCTCAATTCCAAATACAAAATGGCGGAACATATTATCGAAGAAGTGGGCTACCGCTTTTGGTTTTTTAGGTTTTCCGGTTATTCCGTCAATTTTTAATAATGGATTATCGTCTCCGATGTAGCTCATATTCCATTTATAAAGTGAATGGAGCGTAATATGATAACGAATCGGGAGATGTTCTAAGCGTTGCGAAAAAGCAAGCTGAATATCAAAAGGTAAAGGTTCAAAATTCCCGTTAGTATATGGTTTTAGTTGTGAGCCGATATTTTTAACTAATAAACTTAATGAAATTTGTTTTTTGCTGTTAAAATAAGAGGCAGCGACATCGGTTGCTATGCCTAACGAATTGTACGATTCATAAGTTGAATATATCAATTTTAAATTGGCACCGATGGAGAAATTACTATCCAAGGCTCTGCCCCAGCCGGTAGCAAGGATATAATCGCCCGCACTAAAACGCCCGTAACTGTTACTGCTTTCATCAGTATGAAGAAAAGTGCCGTAACCGACTGCTTGTAACGAAAAAAGAAATGACCCTGCCTTTTTGAAATTATAAGAATAGGCTACGTTGCCATAAGAAGTTGTCGTAAAATAATCACAAAAGTTGATTGCAAGAGTGTTATGTAGCAAAGGAGAAATATAAGAAGGATTTATTTGTGCTAATGAGATATCGTTATCCTTAATTGATACAAGATTCCCTCCCAAAGCCGCATAGCGAGCGGAATTGCTAAAATTGAGAAAAGGATAAACATAGCGCCCTCCAATTTGTCCTTTTACTACATCAATCTTAAAAAGTAGTAGCATGAGAAGAAAAAAAGACAGGATTTTTTTCATTAAATATCTTTTTTGCAAAAATAAATGATTTCCTTAATATCAAATATTTTTCGCCGTTATCTTTTCAATAATAAAACAATTTCGAATTTTAAAACGTTGTTATAGTGGTTTTTATTCTAAAAATGTTCATAAATATTTTTTCTATTGGAATTAATATTATTTTTGATTCAAAATAGTTAGGAGGAAAAATGGAGCATATTGAATTAAAAGTATCTGATATTCAGAGTTCTCAAACACAAGGAGAAGCATTTGTTCTGTTGCTTAAGGAGAAAAGCGGGGAGCGTTTTGTGCCTATTGTTATCGGGATTGGTGAAGCGAGGGCAGTAGTTTTTGAATTGAATAAGATACAGCCTCACCGTCCGGGACCGCACGACCTTTTTCAACAATTGATTCGCATAGCCGATTTTCAGTTTAAAAAGGTGGTTATTTGGAAATTTGAAGCCGGTGTTTTTTTTGCCAATCTTTATATTGAAAATAGAGAAGGGGAGGAAGTTATTGTAGATGCACGAACCTCGGACGCCGTAACGTTATCGCTCAAATTTGAAACACCGATTTTTATGGATAAGGCAGTATTCGAAAAAACTGCTATTATCTCTAAGACGAAGCATGCTCATAATATAGATGAAAAACAGGAAAATGGTGATGAAGTTGAAGCTTATGACCATTTTGTAGAAAGAAAATTAGAGGAGATGTCAAATTCCGAATTGCAAAATCTCTTGGAGGGAGCTGTAGATAGCGAAGATTTTGAATTAGCTTCCAAGATTCACGAAGAAATTAAAAAACGCGAAACATCCTAACCGCTTTTCTAAATCAGAAATTTATATCTACCTATAAATCAATTATATTAAAAATTGTAATTGAAAAAAGTCGCAAATTCGCCCCTATACGACACTATATTTTTCTATTTCAGAGCTTTTCATAAGAATAATTACTATTTTAATTTTTATCAGGGCGTGCCTCCTCGCTGCGCTCGGGGTCGGCGCCCGGTTCCAAGTCCGCGGGCACAAGCCGTGGGGACGCAAAGCGGCAAAAAGAGCTTACAAGCTCGCTTTTTTGCCGCTGCGTCCCCAGCGGCTTCCGCCCTTGCGGGCTTTCCACCTAAGCGCCTCACGCAACCAACGTGTTCGTGCAGAGCCATTTAAGTCCAAAACGGAGAGCGGAAAGTGAACCCCGAAGGGATTCATTTTCCACTACCAGTCTTTAACTTATTGAATGTAAGTAATTTATAAAAATCTCTTATAGCCCCGAGCCATGGCTGATGATGTTTTCTAAAATTTTATTGTACAGAAATAGTGAACTTTGAGTTTTATACACTTTTTTGGACATTCCCCCATTTTCAGAAACTTCTTTTAAAACAGCCAATTTTTGCTCTAGGGTAAAATCTCTTTTCTTCATAAAAACAAAATTAATTATATTTTTTAAACTATAATTTTGTCCGATGAATTAGGGGGCTAAAATATTTTATAGTCAATCTTTGCTTTAATTTTAAAATTACTTTTGATAATCGGATGATTCTTTTGATAACTCCTCATTTGGTGTGTTACTGCTAACCTTCTACCACTCATCAGATACCAGACAAATTTCTGGTACATATTTTTCTTTGAACCATTCTGGAATAATTACCTTTTTTGAAATTATACCATATTCACATCCGTCAAAACCTTCAAACAATAAAACGTCATTTTTCCTTATTTCAATTTTTTGTAAATACATACTAAAAGATGCCTCAAATTCTTGTCTAATAAATATTTCTTTACTATTTTTATCAAGGATCAATAGCTCAAAATAATCAAAATCCGATTTTTGAAGCATCTCTTTAATAGCTAAATTTTCAAGACTTGGTGCCTGAATAAAACATTCTATTTTTTCTGGAAGAATATTCAGTACATCTATTATAAAACCATTTTTATTTTGCTCCATTTATTCCAATATTTTATTTCCACTATTTGGAAGTACTTTTTTATTTAGGTACAAAATCAACATTTATATACCTTTGAGGAGTTACCTCTTTTCCACCTACTTCTTTGGTATCGTATGGGACTCTATCCTAAAGTCTAGTTTTTGAGTACCCTTTTGAAACGTCATATTAATCTCTTGTGTCGGATTTAAAGGATTTACCTTAACAGTTCCTCCTTGTACCTTAATATCATCAAGTGTATTAAGCACCTTTTGAACATTTGGACTTACTCCTTGGATAACTTCTGCCCCAACTTTTATCCCTGTGGATGATAATTCACCGATAGTACTCGTTGCACTTGTGGCTTTGGATATACCTGAAACAACTTCTGCTGTCCCGTCGGCAAATGCAAAACCACCTAAAATATTACCTGTAATGGATGTAATTTTTTCTCCATTACCACTTTTAATTGCTTCAAAACTATCGCTTATCAAATTTTCTATTGCTTCTACCGTTTCTTTAGGATGAATAATCAAATCTAATCCATCTTTAAATCCATTCCAAAGTCTTTTAATGTAAGCCTTTGTCATTGGGAATTTTGGAAGATATTCATAAAACCTCCCTGTCGGATCAATAAACCTTACCGGATTATTCGCACAATAGGCATCGGGAGTTAAGTTCGGGTATTGGTCGCTTAGTGAGTCTACGCTATGCCAGATGTTTAGGTCGGGGTGGTATAAGTAAGGTAACGTTTCCATAATCTTTGAGGATTGATATGGCAAAAGTAAATAAAAAAATGAAAGACTATGCTCATAATTAAACAATTCTCATTTCTTAATTTTTTCACTTTCTATTTTCAACTTAAATGGCTCTGTACAAGCAAGTTGGCTGCGTGAGGGCGCAGGTGGAAAGCCCGCAAGGGCGGAAGCCGATGGGGACGCAGCGGCAAAAAAGCGACTTTAGAAGCTCTTTTTGCCGCTTTGCGTCCCCACGGCTTGCGACCGCGGACTTGGAACCGAAGACCGACCCCGAGCGTAGCGAGGGGGCACGCCCTGAAGAAAATGATGATTATTATTTTTACCTTTATAAAAAAAAGAGACGTACCATAGTGATTGATACGTCTCTCTTCTTATTAAAAATAAATATTTTTATAGGGCATTAACCTTTTTCATTAATCCCGATTTTAAATTGGCAGCTTTGTTTTTGTGAATAATCCCTCTTTTTGCAAGTTTATCAATTAAAGACATAACCTGAGGAAGTTTTTCGGTCGCTTCTGCTTTATCTTCCGTTAATCTTATGTTTTTTAATGCATTACGCATTGTTTTAGCATGATATCTATTGGTTAATCTTTTTTTGTTACTTGAACGGATTCTCTTTAAAGCCGATTTGTGATTTGCCATCTTGTTTCTCTATTTTTATTGTTTATTTTTTAATTATTATTGGGGTGCAAAAATAACAATTTTATTTGATATAATGAATAGTTTTAAAATCTTTTTTCTTTTTTATTCAATTACAGCATGATAATCAACGATACCGCTTAATTTTAAAGCCATTTTATAACTTTCATAAATCTTGGTATAGTTGCTATTATCAGTGTTTAAAGTAACAAAAATACGCATTTTGCTATTGTTTTTAAGTAAATTTGTTTCTTGTTTCGTCAATTTAATCGGTATAATGGAGCGAGTCGCAACTGTAACTCCCTCTTCGATTAATTGAGCCGGCGATATTAGCTTGTCATTTTCAATCATTGTACAAACACTATTTCCTAATCGGTCGATGATTTCCAACTTAATGCGAGCAGAAAATGGGAAGCCGTTTTCAACAATTAAATTCAAGTTCAGTGAATTGATATTTGCTAAATCTTCTCCTACCGAGTAGGGCAATTCGTCTCGTAAAGTCAGATTGGCGGCTGTAAAAGAGAGGGGGATTTCAAGATAGAGACGCGTGTTGAAATCGTGAAGTCGGTAAACAAAATCGTTGCCCGAGGAGATATTTCCCATTGGGTTCACCTCTAAGGATGCGCAGTAGGAGATTTTGTCGGGGAAAGCGGTTAATAACTCTAAAATATTGGAATTGGTTATGTCAATTTCAGTTTGCGAGGGGATAACCGGATTGTGAGGAAGATTTGTTTCAGAAGCACGTGTAATATTGATGGTAGAGTTAATTAATGAACTTTGGAACGGAATTTCGCTGTTATTTTTTGTGTTCGTAGCGGAGAGTTCTTGTAGCTGAAATTGCAAATCGGCGCCAATTCCATTTTGGATTATCAAAAAGGCTCTTGATTTCTCTAAATCAAGGGTGCCGTCAGTAATTCTATCAAAGAAGGTGATTTCTTCCGTTTTCGGTCCGTAATTTTGGCGTTGTTTGCCAAAATATCCTTTGATATAAGCGAGGTCAATATCTTCAAAATGAATTTTTAAAAATAGTTGATTCCCGATTGCACGGGCAGAATCGGTAGCTTGTGGCGAAACTCTTACGGAAAGAATATTTTGATAGGAGTTAAAGCTGTTTAATTGCGGTCCTCGTAAATCGAGACGGTATGCGTCCAAGTTGATTCTTGCTGTATAATTGTTACTATGCGCATTTCCTTTCGGGATAGTAACTTTTTTTCTCAGGGGATTCCCATTTAGTTTTGCTGCCGGAATTTGATACTCTATCTCAATGGGCTGGTCAAACGGATTTATGACTTCAAAGGTTAAAAATCCTTTATACAGTGCAATTTGTGTCAATTCTACGGGAGAGAGTTGTAGTGTTTGCAATTCGTTTTTATAGAAAAAAAGTGCATTCGGAGCTAAAAGAGCTGTGTTAGGAATCTCTAAATCCAATTGGAAGATGGAATCGGGAAAAGTAGTTATCGAATTGGTGGAAAGAGAAAATAACTTCTTGTCAATAACCAAAGAGAGTAACCGGTTCTCGTCAACGCTTATCATGCTATCGGGAAGAATATTCGTAAATGAAAGTTCCGTTTGAAAAAGAGGCAAATTGAGCGAGGTATCCCATTCTATAGGATTTTTTTTACAACCTATCAGGAGTATAAGCAAGATGTAAATCGCTAATAGTCGTTTCATCGCCTTATTTTAAGGTTACAAAATTAATAATTATTAAGTTCACTGTTATCAATTATATCGAAATCATTATTTTCTTCATCCTCTTCATTCTCATCCTCCTCTTCATCTGCAAAATAGATTTTTCTCTTCGGTCCTTCATTCCTATAAAAAAAGGCTAAAATCACTCCTGTTATAGCTCCCGATAGGTGTCCTTCCCACGAAATATGCTTATCGGGAAATAGTGCGGGGAAAAATCCCCACACCAAACTCCCGTATAGAAAAACGATAATAAGCGTATATGCCATTAGAGTCGTTTCCATTTTTATGATAGATATCGTTACCAAAAAAAAGGCAAAAGCATATACTAAGCCGCTGGCGCCGATATGAATGCCGGGACTGCCGATGCTCCAAGTTAAAATCCCTGTTATAAGTCCGCTCATTATAAAAATGAGAAGAGATTTTTCCTGAAAAAAATAGAAAATTCCAAAACCGAGAAATAGGAGAGGGAGGCTGTTGGAAAAAAGGTGTTCGAGGTCGGCGTGTAAAAAGTGCATCGTTACAATTCCTCTCAATCCGTTGATTGTACGAGGGAAAAGTCCAAATTCATTCCAATTCAACATAAAAGTATTGTTGAGCAAAAAGAGAATCCATAAAATCCCAATAAAAATAATTGATTTTGTTAAGGCAAGAAAGAATTTTTGTTTTTCGGAATTAAAATCGGAATTATTCACGCCTATTACTTTTCATTTATTTGAGTAGATAATGATTTGCAAAGGTACATTTTAATTTTTATTTTAAATGCTCGTCTATTCTATTATTGCAAAAAAGAAGGTGCATATTTTTGTATTTTTGCAAAGCAAAACTCAATAGTACATGAATACTGAAAATACGATTTTATCGCAACTCAATAGTTCACAACAAGAGGCTGTAAAGCATATCGAAGGACCGTTAATGCTGATTGCCGGTGCCGGCTCCGGCAAAACTCGCGTCTTGACTCACAGAATTGCCTATATGTTGACAAAGGGGATTTCACCATATAATATTTTAGCGTTAACCTTTACCAATAAGGCGGCAAAGGAGATGCGAGAGCGTGTCTATGACTTAATTGGTGAAGCCAACGCCAAAGCTACTTCTGTCGGTACGTTTCACTCTATTTTTTTACGAATCCTCCGAATCGAAGCCACAAAACTGGGTTTTAGAGAGAATTTAACGGTCTACGATACCGATGATGCTAAAAATGTTCTTAAAAATATCATTAAAGATATGAATTTGGACATTAAGACCTATCTTCCGGGTTACGTATTGTCGCGAATCTCTAATGCAAAATCAAGTTTGCTTTCTGCCGAAGATTACGCCCAAAGTCCGGAGATTGCCCAAGCAGACGCTGTAAGCGGGCTTCCTATGATAGGTGAGATTTTTTTACGTTATGCAGCACGGCTACGAAAGTCAAATGCGATGGATTTTGACGATTTGTTATACTTTATGAACGTTTTACTACGCGATTTTCCGGAGACGTTACTAAAATATCAAAGACGGTACCGTTATATTTTAGTTGACGAGTATCAGGATACTAACTACGCTCAATATCTTATTGTGAAAAAATTGGCAGCCCTATCGCGTAATATTTGTGTAGTCGGCGATGACGCTCAAAGTATTTATGCTTTCAGAGGAGCTAATATTGAAAATATTTTAAATTTCAGACGTGATTATCCCGAAGCAAAATTGGTGAAACTGGAACAGAATTATCGTTCTACTAAAAATATTGTGAAAGCGGCTAATGCAATTATTAAGTACAATACCGAACAGTTGCAGAAAGAGGTGTGGACAAATAATGACGAAGGAGCAAAAATTACCATTCACTCCTTGAGCAATGAGACAGAAGAAGCAAATACCGTTGCCAA
This sequence comes from Bacteroidales bacterium, assembly GCA_012838875.1. Taxonomy (GTDB): domain Bacteria; phylum Bacteroidota; class Bacteroidia; order Bacteroidales; family WCHB1-69; genus DUOL01. The sequence goes on from DUOL01000157.1 coordinate 17,458, forward strand.
TTCTATTTTGGATATGAAACTCAATTTCCATTTGAAAAATAATCAATTTGCTATTTTATATCGTACAAATGCGCAATCGAGGGCTTTGGAAGAGACGTTGATGAAACGAAATATCCCCTATAAAATTTACGCCGCAACCTCTTTTTATAATCGCAAAGAGATTAGAGATTTGATAGCTTATTTCAGATTAACGGTTAATAATTATGATGAAGAGGCGTTAAGGCGTATTATTAATTATCCACACCGCGGAATCGGTGCGACTACGTTAGAGAAAATTACCGTCGCCGCCGATGAATACAACGTACATCTTTGGAATATTGTAAATGAGCCGCATGTTTATAATCCTGAGGTAAATTCTCCGACTAAGACAAGATTACAAGATTTTGCCTCTAAAATAAAGTCCTATACGGCACAAATTCAAAAAATGAATGCGTACGATTTGGCGATGCACATTGTTACAACCTCGGGCATGTTGCTTGCGTTAAAAGAGAATATCGCGGAAAAGGAGAGATTAGAAAATGTAGAAGAGATGTTGGATTCGATAAAAAGTTTTACGGAAAAACAACCCGATAACCTTTTCAATGAAGAGACAGGCGAAATGATTGAAAATTATGTTCCGACTTTAGATAGATATCTTGAAAGTGTTGCGTTATTAATTGATGACGTTGACGAAGATAAAGAAGATGAAGATAAAGTAAAATTAATGACGATTCATGCGGCTAAAGGGTTGGAATTTGACCATGTTTACGTTACGGGAATGGAAGAGAATCTTTTTCCTTCCTCTCTTTCTCTTGGTACAAAACGGGAGTTAGAGGAGGAGCGGCGACTCTTTTACGTAGCCGTTACCCGTGCTAAAGAGTCTTTAACACTGACTCACTGTCAAATGAGATATAAATATGGGACGCCGATGTTTTGCGAAAGAAGTCGTTTTCTTGATGAAATCCCGGACAATTATCTGAAAATTATACAAAAAGCCTCCTCAAAAGCGTCTTTTTCAAGCAGTTATGCTTCTTCTAATTATGGAAAATCTTCCTATTCCGTGCCTTTAAGTGTTAAGAAAAGTGTCCCGAAAACGTCTAAGCAGATAAACACCGCCTCTATCGGTAAAGAAGCCACGCCCGATGATATTGTTCCTAATATTAGGGTTTATCATGCAACATTTGGCTACGGTAACGTTATTAAAACAGATGGTGTTTCTCATGATAAAAAAGCGGTAGTCAATTTCGATTCAGTAGGAGAGAAAACGTTATTATTAAAATTTGCAAAATTAATTTTGCCTTATAAATAGTGTAAAGATGAAAAGAGTGATTTTTTTTATAAGTTTATTGGTAATTATTCTATTATCATCTTGCCAAAGAGATATTTACGGAAGAAATCAGCGGAAAATCGATAGAAGTTGCGGCTGCGAAAATTTGCAGAAAGGTTATAAAAATGAAACTTTATGTCAAAATTAGTAGCTATTTCATTAGATAAAATTTTAGAGCAATATTTTCCTGCTTCCTCTCACCATTTTGTTAGACCTTTTTTTGATAATAATCCCTTTAATTTTACTGTAACCACTCATCGTCAGAGTAAAAAGGGAGATTTCAGAACGAGTAGAAATTTAATTAACGGTGCTACGATTACCGTCAACGGAACGTTGCATCAATATGAATTTTTATTAGTATTCTTGCATGAATTGGCTCACTATTTTGTGGCAAAGGAGAAACCTGCGAATGTAAAGCCGCACGGCAAAGAGTGGAAAATGTGCTATAAGAAATTGGTAGAAGATGCTTTAGAGCAGGTGAAACTTCCGTCAGATATTGTTGAAGCGTGGCGTCAGCACTTAAAAAATATTAAAAGTTCAAGTTCTACCGACCCTCACTTAGTCGCCGTTTTTAAAAAATATGATACTCGCACTTCCGATAAAGTTATGGTCGGCGAGTTGCAAGTAGGGGACATTTTTCTTTTCAGGAATTTACAGTTTCGAGTTGACTCTTTCGCTCGCACACGCGCAAAGTGTACTCTATTGGCTAATAATAAGCAGTTTTTAATTGGAAAAACCGCACTCGTACTCAAGGCGTAAAATCATAAATTTAAAAATGCTTTTGTTCTTCTTCTGATTTCTCCCTTTAAATATTATAATAATAATTTCAATTTTAATATTTATCAGGGCGTGCCCCCTCGCTACGCTCGGGGTCGGTCTTCGGTTCCAAGTCCGCGGTCGCAAGCCGTGGGGACGCAAGGCGGCAAAAA
>DUOL01000158.1 GCA_012838875.1 Bacteroidales bacterium
AAAGCCCGCAAGGGCGGAAGCCGCTGGGGACGCGGCGGCAAAAAAGCGAGCTTGTAAGCTCTTTTTGCCGCCTTGCGACCCCACGGCTTGTGCCCGCGGACTTGGAACCGGGCGCCGACCCCGAGCGCAGCGAGGGGGCACGCCCTAATAATTTTTATATTATTTAACATTATCTATCTGCTTTAAATTTTGCTTTTGGTGCTGGGCGATAGAACTTTTTTTTGGCTGCGTTATTATCAATTAAATTATTTACGAAGCCCCGTTTTCTACTGCTAAATTCTTTGGCTTGTGCTTAAATTGACGGGAAACCTAAAAAGTGAGCAGTGGAATTTTTTGAAAAAAATGATGTATATTTGCAAATTCTTTAAAATAATAATAGTTCGATGAAAAAATACGCTGAATATAAGGCTCTTAATCTTTCTAATATTGGGAAAGAGATGCGTCAATATTGGGAGGAAAATGAGATTTTTGCTAAAAGTTTGGAATTGAGAAAAGGGAATAGTTCGTTCGTTTTTTATGAAGGTCCTCCCTCGGCTAACGGATTGCCGGGTATTCATCATGTTATGGCACGTGCTATTAAAGATGTTTTTTGTCGATATCAGACACAAAAAGGGAAATTTGTCGGTCGAAAAGGTGGCTGGGATACGCACGGCTTGCCTGTGGAATTGGGCGTAGAACAAACTTTGGGGATTACAAAGGAAGATATAGGGAAAAAAATTTCGGTGGAGGAGTATAATAACGCCTGCCGCCGAGAAGTGATGAAGTATAAAGATAAATGGGACGATTTGACGAAAAAGATGGGCTATTGGGTGGACTTGGAGAATCCATATATTACGTTTGATAATAAATATATTGAGTCGGTTTGGTATTTGCTGTCTCAACTCTATAAAAAAAATCTTCTTTATAAAGGTTTTTCTATCCAACCTTACTCGCCAGCTGCAGGGACGGGACTTAGTTCGCATGAATTAAACCTTCCCGGCTGTTATAAAGATATTAAAGATACTACCGTTGTCGCTCAATTTAAGGTTAAAACAACGCAAAAAAATAAAAAATGTCCGTGGGGATTTCCTGAAGGAGAGGCGATTCCCGATAATCTTTATCTATTGGCTTGGACAACAACCCCTTGGACATTGCCATCCAATACGGCATTAGCGGTCGGAGTTAATATCGAATATCTTTTAGTTCAAACCTTTAACCCCTATTCAGGAACGCCTATTTTTGTCGTTTTAGCTAAAAACTTGAAGGAGACTTATTTTCCGGAAAAAAATAGCGACCTCTCTTTTGAGGATTATAAACCGGGAGATAAAAATACTCCCTATCGCATCATTGCTCAAACAGTCGGCAAAGAGCTAATAGGCTTGGAATATGAGCAACTAATTCCCTACGTTAACCCCGGTGAAAACGCTTTTAGAGTTATTGCCGGCGACTACGTTACGACCGAAGACGGGACGGGCATTGTTCACATCGCTCCTACTTTCGGAGCTGACGATAAACGGGTTGCGCAAGAAGCGAATATCCCTCCCCTAACCCTTCTCGATAAACAAGGAAATTGGCAACCTATGGTGGATAGAACCGGCAAATTTTATCCGATAGCGGAGCTTGACGAGCAATTTGTTCAAAATAAGGTAGATAGAGAGTTGTACGGTCAAGTAGCCGGACGTTTTGTTAAAGAAGATTACGAACCGAATAACGATAAATCAGAAGAACCGTTAGACCTGTTTTTGGCTGTTTGGTTGAAAAAGGAGAATAAAGCCTTTAAAATTGAAAAATATGTTCACAATTATCCGCATTGCTGGCGGACGGACAAACCGGTCTTATACTACCCTCTCGACTCGTGGTTTGTGAAAACGACCCAAATGAAGGAGCGAATGATTGAGCTTAACAAAACTATTCAATGGAAGCCGCAAGCAACCGGCAGCGGACGTTTTGGTAATTGGCTGGAGAATTTAGTCGATTGGAACTTATCACGCTCGCGTTTCTGGGGTATCCCATTGCCGATATGGACTACCGAAGATAAAAAGGAGCAAATTTGTATCGGCTCTATAGAAGAGCTAATTACGGAAATTAACAAGGCTGTTGAAGCCGGCGTTATGGAAAAGAATCCTTTTGATAAGTTTATTATCGGTGATTTCAGTAAGGAAAATTATCAAAAAATCGACCTCCACCGTCCTTACGTAGATGAGATATTTTTAGTATCAAAGAGTGGACAGAGAATGACCCGCGAAACCGATTTGATTGATGTTTGGTTCGATTCGGGTTCTATGCCGTACAGTCAGTGGCACTATCCATTTGAAAATAAGGAGATTTTTGAAAAGAACTTCCCTGCTGATTTTATTGCCGAGGGGGTTGACCAAACACGTGGTTGGTTCTTTACTCTACACGCCATCAGTACGATGCTCTTTGACTCTGTTGCTTTTAAGTCTGTGATTTCCAACGGCTTAGTATTAGATAAAAACGGCAATAAGATGTCAAAAAGGTTAGGAAACGCCGTTGACCCGTTTGCCACCATAGAGAAGTACGGAGCGGACGCTACTCGCTGGTACATGCTTACCAACGCACAGCCGTGGGACAACCTGAAATTTGACGAAGAGGGAATTGTAGAGGTACAAAGGAAATTTTTCGGAACATTGTACAATACCTATAATTTCTTTGCTCTCTATGCTAACCTTGACGGATTTACCAACGAAGAGCCGGAAATTCCTTATAACGAACGACCCGAAATTGATAGGTGGATTTTGTCGGAATTAAACACACTTATTAAAAATTGCGATATTAACTATAGCGACTTCGAACCTACCAAAGTCGGCAGAGATATTCAAAATTTCGTTGATGAATATTTAAGTAATTGGTATGTAAGACTTTGTAGACGCAGATTTTGGAAAGGCGAGTACACGCAAGACAAAATCTCCGCTTACCAAACGCTCTACACCGCATTGGTTACTATCGCCAAATTGGCAGCTCCCTTAGCCCCGTTTTTCATGGATAAACTATTTCTCGACTTAAATAACGTTACAAACATGGAAGACAAAATATCGGTACACCTCACCGATTTCCCGATTGCCAAAGTAGATATGATTGACACGGAATTGGAAGAGAGAATGCAGTGGGCACAAAAGATATCCTCCTTAGTACTCTCCATGCGTAAAAAAAGCAAACTTAAAGTTCGCCAACCGCTTAGCAAGATTATGATTCCGATTATTGAGAACAGCAACTTCCAACATCAAATTGAGAAGGTGAAGGAGTTGATTCTGCACGAGGTGAATGTTAAAGAGATTCTTTTTGTCAGCGACGAAGACGGACTTTTCACGAAGAGAATAAAACCGGATTTCAAAATTTTAGGTCCTAAGTTGGGTAAGCGGATGAAGGCGCTTGCGAACTGTTTAGCGGAGTTGCCCCAAAGTAAAATTGCACAGTTAGAACGGGATGGAAAACTCATCTTTACCATAGAGGGCGAAGAGATAGAAATAAGCAACAGTGAAGTAGAGATTATTGCCGATGAGATACCGGGCTGGGTGGTTGCCAATGAGGGTTCTCTCACCGTTGCCCTTGACATTACGGTAACCGATGAACTCAAAGATGAAGGATTTGCTCGCGAATTGGTTAATCGAATACAGAACTACAGGAAGGAGCAAAATCTTGATGTTGTGGATACGATAACTATCACTTTACAAAGTTACAGCGAATTGGATTCCGCATTCCGAAAATTCGAATCCTACATTAAATCCGAAACGCTTGCTACAGACTTACGGATTGTCCCCACAGTAGAAAGTAACGACAAGACGGCTTTCAGCATAACAGACGAAATAACGATTGATGCGTTAGTGGAGAAAAATTGATTTGAGGGATAACATCGAAAAAATGATATAATAGTCTCTTTTGTCAAACTTATTTCACAGGTACACATTTTTTGTTTTATCGTCAAACCGTTAATATTTTCAGTCCTTTTTCGTCTATAATTATTTTTTCATTTTCAAATGTTGTTACCAAAGCAAAACCATTGTAAAATGGTTCAATTATTTGGTAACGATCTTTATAAAGTTCGCTTCCCCGTTTGTTAATATGAAACCAACCATTTTCGTCTTTTGCTGTAGCAAAATTTTTGTGAAAAACACCCAAATCAAGATAAGATTTGTCGTTGATGAACTTTCCTTTATTATCAATATGTCGGTATAAACCGTCTTGCGATTTTACACAAGCAATTCCCTCTTTGTAATCACCTGCATAAATGTAATTTTCTAGATAAATACGGTTCCCATTTAAGTCAATGTGAAAATATTGGTTATTTGAGTTTCTAACGGTGCAAATATTTTCTTGATAATTTCCTGTCCATAGGTAATTGGAAGTATACACCCGTTTACCTTTTTCATTGATATGAAACCAACTTATATTTTCAATGACAGAAGCGCGATTGCAATAAAAACCGAACGTTCTTACGTAGCGATTTTTGTAGAGTTCCTTCCCTTTTATATCGATGTGATAAGCACCTGAATTATCTAAAACAGGGGCAAGTCCTGGTGAATGAAATTCCAGGACTTCTATAAAAATCTTATCGAAAATTGGGTTCCCTTTGAATAAAAAATGAGTGTTGTCTTCTGATACTTTTATATTTTGCCAATTCATTCGTTTTCAATTAAATAATTACTCATTATAAGAATATTTACTACTTTTTGTTCTAATATTTTAACGCATAAGTCGGTGAATTAATCATAGTTTTTTCATGTATCTGTCGATACTAATTCCCTATGCTTTTCTTTAATCTTGCAAGTTATTGTCATAAAATAACTTAGGATATTCGTTTCACTCCTATATTCACATATATCTTCTTTTGCATGTTCTTCTAATATTGTAAAGGTAAAAGACATAAACACACTTCCTTTTAATTTTTTATTTAAAATATCATCTATCTCAACATTTGTAATTGTAGTTAAAATTGACCTATTTTTAAATACTTTAAATCCTAACTCCGCTCTTTTAGGTAGTTTATTGTTATTTTCTCAAATAGTTCCTTTGTTTTTCTAGTTGTTTCAGTAGTATACCACTGGTCATTGATTCTAATTTTGAATATGCTTTTAGAAATCTCTATAATGTCTTTTGGGGAGTATTTGCTCAGCAGTTTAGCTTCTCTAATTTTATCGTATAATTTGTAATAAGCAATCATAGCAATAAAATTAGCCATAAGCCAGCCCTCAAGGACCATTCTGTCTTGCATATACATGCGGTCAGCTTTTAAGAAGTTTTTATATGAATCAAACATGACTTCTATTTCGTTTCGCTGTTTGTAATTTTCATATAGCTCTTGCGGTGCTATTTCTACGTTTGTTGTCAATGTGAGAGTGCCGAAGCTATGAAGTTTTTTATCAAATCCTTCTTTGTTGTATTTTTCAGGGTGTGTAGCCATTCGCAAAATATAATCTTCTTCCTCTTCAACACGCAACTTTTCATCTAAAAAGGTGGTAAAATACTGTCCCTCATTTTGATATGAGTAATACCATATTATTCGCTTTTCATAGATAAAAAACTTGTTATTTTTCTTGAAATCAATTTGTTCCAATGGAGAAAAATGAATCAATCTATTGTTTCGATAGAGCGGAATAATATATTGTAATTTATTATCATTTAGCGCATCTATATTCCCTTTACTATAGAACCCCTTATCTGCAACGAAAATCACTTTATCGGTTTTCATCTCTTCCAAGCAAAGTTTCATTGAACTAACATCGTTGATATTACCATTTATCAACCGGTAATAAACGGGTTCCTTAATGCCACACGCAAACATATACATTAGGCGAATTTGCTCATCAAAACTCTTGTCAGGATTATACCCGGGAGCATTGACATGCAAGTGGTTAGATGTTGTAGTTACATGAGTAGAATCAATCATCATATACTCCTTTTCTGAATTATTGGGGTTTTCCGGGAAAGAAATACGTGATTTCATCCATTTCAAAATCAACTGACGATTTTCACCGATGTATCTTAGTGTGTTTGTTATTATTTTGTCAGTCAAAACTTGATTATGCCAGAACAACGAACTATAGTCATGGTGATGTAGTCGTTGCATACACTGTATAGGAGCTTCATGTGCAAAGCGCATCATGGCAACGGAGAGCAGAACTTCCCAATCTTCCGAATTGTAGATAGTTCTCATTCCCTGAACCTCCTCATCTAAAAGCTCGCTGAATAAACCATATACACCGAACATTTTAATATCAACTTTTGTTGGATCAACAGCTCGCTTCGCCTTTTCTTTGAGCTGGCGTTTTTCTGACGGAATAAATCCATCCTGTTCGGTGATTTTTCCAAGTAGTCCGACAGTTATTTTATCGGACCTTTTCTTTTCTTTATTATAGCGATATTCTACTTGGTATTTATAATAATGACCGCTAATTTTTCTGATTTCCGTTCTTGGCTCTTTGAATTTTTTAGCCCATTCTGGTAAATACATACGCCACTTAATTAGGTTGCACAAAAATAGTAAAAAAATGACATAACAAATGTTATATCAGATTTTTTTTTAAAAAATAGACGTGAAATATGGCGGAGTTAGGGTTTAAAATTGTTTCTTGTTGGACATCTATTTCATAATTGGGATACTTAAATGCAATATTTAACAAATCTAAATTTAATTCTTTTTGTAGAACTCGAATGATACTGCTATTGGCAATAGAAGTATTTAAGTGTGGGTGTCCACTTATTATTAATGCTTTACTCATGATTTCCGCATATTACAAGTTTTACATAAATCTATTTTCTTGTAATTCTTTACAAGATTTTTGTAGTTATCACCTTGCAATACTTCTTCAAGAGTTGTGTTTTGGATGTTTCCGAAATCACCTAAGGTATCACGTAATTCATCGGGGGCACAACAAGGAGATATTTTTCCTGTAGCAGAAATCCATAATTCTTTTTCTAAAAAGGGACATTCGTAACTTTCAGGAATTTCTTGATTTTCTTCGGCTTGTAATGGAATAATATTGTCTAAAACAACTTTTTCTCCATTTGATTTACGATATTTCTCTTGTGCTTCATAGGCTTGTTTTACATATTCGTTCCATTGAATTATACTTTCGGCATTGGCTTTCATTGATAAATGCTTAATTTCATCAAAGTGGGTCCAAAGATGATGCCCCTTCACTCTGTCGACTCCAAGTTGCGAAGCTAACTTTACAATGTCTGCTATTTCATGCATATTATTTTGCATAAACGTAAGCTGAAACGTTATACGACAGTAATAACCAGTTTTTACAAAATATTCATCGCGAATACGAATAAACTCTTTCAGGCTCTCCACGTTTTGTTCAAAGTCAACCCCTTTCATTACTTTTTGCGAAGTTTCGGCAGTTGCACCGTTCCAACTTATTTTCACATCTGTTGTAATTGGAACTATCAAATTCGCCCATTCTGAAACATTTTTTCCTGTTGCTCTTGGGAATGTTCCGTTGGTAGTCAAGTTCATTTTGATATTGTATTTGTAGCATAATTCAACAAAATACGCGAAGTGTTTGTAGATTAAAGGCTCACCCATTGTGGACGGTATCACTTCCGTAACTCCGATTTTTTTTGCTTGTTGAAAAATTGGGGATAACCATTCTTTGGGCATTCTACGGTGTTTGCCGTTTAATTTTTCTTTAATGTAGGTCGAAAACGAACTATGTTCTTCACACATTGTACAACTTAAATTACAATCTTCCGGATTTGTATCAAGCGTAACACGCCAGAGTTTATAATTACTCTTTTGAATGTATTTTTTATATAATTTTTCTAACTCCTTGCAATGAACCTGAATACTGGGAACTCTTCCATTTTTGGAATACAAATAACCACGTTCACCTAAAACTTTCATTTTATAAGGATTTGAAATAGCAAATTTCATCTGTACTACTAAGGAATTTATATTGCGATGTTCAAATAAAAGTCCATTTACATTGTGTTGAACATATTCTTTCATTCCACCAAAGTTGGCAGTGATTACAGGCACTTTACAGGCTTGTGCCTCATGAATAACAAGAGGTGAATTTTCGCCCCAAATACTTGGAACTACAATACAATCAACATTTGAAAAGATGTCATTTGCTAAGTTATGATTGACGTATTCACCCAAAAACTCAATTTTATTTTTGGATGTTTCTGCTATTTTTTTCAATGCATTTGTACTTTGCCCATTCGCTCTACCAAAAATTTTCAAGGTTGCGGGTTCTTCAATCTTCTTAAATGCTTCAATTAAAATATCTACGCCTTTCGCTGGAATATGAGTCCCAATGTAACCAAAAGTATAATTGTTTTTTTCTTCTGATTTTTCAGTTTGCGTCAAATAGTGCGTAGGAAAACCATAATCTAAATAAATGATTTTGTTTTCAGGAATGCAAAAATCATTAACAAATCTATCTCGTAAATAATTTGACGGTGCAATAAACAAATCAACTTTATTGATGATTGACTTTGTTTCAATCATTCGTTGATGTATCCAACTACTCCAACTTTTAACATCCGCGTTTTTATTTTTTTCTCTTCCACTAAAATAAACTTTGTAGCAATCAATCGCACATTTTTTGTCGTCCTGCTTTTCGCATAACTGAAAATTGTTTTCTTTCCCAATACTTCGTGTCAAAAATTGTCCTCGTGGACACATTAACCAAAAATCGTGAAGAGTATAAATAATGGGGATTTTGAGTTTATTCAGTTCATCAATCAAACCTGTTGAAAGATGATTTAAGTGTCCAATATGAGCAATATCGGGCTTGATTTGCCTTACTAATTCCGCAAAGTTATTGTCCATTTGCTTGTGACGATAACCATCTTTGCCTTGTGGATTATTTACAATGTAAAGTGTTAAATTGTCATTGATTTTTTGCTCACGAATGCTAAAGCAACTTATATACGGATTTTCTTCCCGTGTGAAAACAGAAACTTTATGTCGTCTTGAAAGTTCATTACAGATTGATTGACTATAAACTTCTGAACCTGCATTATAATTTGATGGATAACCATGAATAACTTTTATTATATGCATTGTACTAAAAGTAAAACTAAAAAAACAAACAAAAAGTGTCAACTTTTTTAGGACGAGACACTTTCCAAATAATATCCAAGATTAACGAGACAAAATACTATATATTGTAAATAAAACAACTCTCAATAAATCGCTAATATGTTAATTTTTATCCTAAAAATGATAGCGTTAAAAAGTTCACTCGCAAAAATTTTGCTAATATGAATAAAATAGAGATATATTTAAAAAAATGCATGTAATCCGGCACTGAATAAATTAAACAACAGAACAAGAAAAACCTCCCCCACCACTCTCCAATAGAATATTTTTTGTAGTTTTGCGTTATTAACATAATATCAAACCAAAAAAGTTATATTGGTGAGTTGCAGTCAGCTTTTGACAATTATTTATTAACCAAAATTTAAAGAAATGAAAAAAGCATTTAAAATTACAACCACGCTTTTGTTTATTGGTGTTGCGGTATCGTTACTTTTTTCTTCATGTAAAAAAGTCTGTGTTTGCGAAGAAAAAGAGATTATTAACGGAAA
>DUOL01000159.1 GCA_012838875.1 Bacteroidales bacterium
AATGCATCACTTTTACCCGCCCAATTCAGTACATAGCGTTCATTGGCGAAATTAATCTCTTCGCCAAGGGTAATTCGTAACTTTTCCCAATCGATTTTATCTTCGGTAAATGCTTCGGGGATAATTTGTTGTAGAAGTTTAAGTTTTTCAGTAAGAGGAGATAAGGATTGTCCGTTCATGTTACATTGCACTTTTCATTCAATTCATAATTAGTTAATTTCAATTCCAAGAGTAATGGTCTATAATTTATCCGTCTACATATTTTAAAAATCTCGAACTATGCATCTATAAAAAACGGGAATAGACGATAATTTATTACATAATTTACACTCTTGCAAATATATAATCTTTTTTATTATGAAAATTGTTTTAATGAAAAACAATTTAACATTATGATTTACTGAATTAGTCTTATCTCTTTTCATACACTCTCACACAATATTTATGTAAACATATACTACATTTCCATTTTTAAACGTGTGATGAAAGAAAATTTTACGAAAAGGAAGCTCATAAAGCAATTGGTGTCTCCCCCCCCTGCGTGAGGCGGGAGGCGGATAGCCCGCAAGGGCGGGAGGCGCTGGGGACGCTACGGCAAAAAAGCGACTTTAGAAGCTCTTTTTGCCGCTTTGCGTCCCCACGACTACCGCCCGCGGACTTGTAGCCGTACGCCGACCCCTGAGCGCAGCGAAAGGGGACACGCCCTGATTTAAAATAAAACTAAAATTATTATCTTATTGACTAACAGTCTTTTATAAAATAAATTAGACCGCCTAACTAATGCGTAACTTTAAATAGGATATGATTAAATCATCGGCTAACCATTTTTTTTCGTAAAATGTTTGGATTCCTTTTAATAGATAGTTTGTTGATTCGGAGTAAATATTTTCGATGTTTTCTAATATCTCCCACCCTTCTTCCTGCGCTGTAGCGAGTGTGTATTCGTAAAGAAGTCTGCTGTCGGTTTTTAGGTGCAATAACGCTCCTTTTACGGCGATTTTTCTATATTTCTCAATAAAATTGGGGGAAACGAGTCGTCTTCGTGCTTTTTTGGGTTGTGGGTCAGGAAAAGTTACCCATATTTCTGAAACTTCATTTTCGGCAAAAAAGAGTGAAATGTCTTCAATTTTTGTGCGAATGAAGGCTACATTTTTGATATTGGATTCTATTGCTTGCTTGCAGCCGCTCCAAATCCTCGCTCCTTTTCTATCGACACCAATAAAATTACTGTTTGGGAAAAATTGTGCTAAACCGGTAGTGTACTCCCCTTTCCCGCAACCTAATTCAAGGATGATAGGGTTATCATTTTTAAAATAATCTTCATTCCACCGCCCTTTTAAGGGGAATTTATCATTGCGAATATCGTAATGTGTATGTTGAAAAAGATTTTCAAAAGTCTCATTTTCGGCAAAACGTGCCAACTTATTTTTTCCCATAATTGAGATATTAGCGTCCGTATTGGATTTGCAGTAAATCGTAATATTTCCCTTTTAAATCCAACAACTCTTGATGCGAACCTTGCTCAACAATTTCGCCGGCGGTCAAAACGATAATTTTATCGGCGTGCTGAATTGTGGAAAGACGGTGTGCAATGACAATAGAGGTGCGATTTTTCATGACATTGTCAAGGGCTTCTTGGACTAATTTTTCCGATTCGGTGTCCATAGCAGAGGTTGCTTCATCGAGGACAAGAATATCGGCATTACGCAAAATTGCTCTGGCGATGGAGATTCGTTGTCGTTGCCCTCCCGAAAGTGTCAATCCTCTGTCGCCGATAACCGTCATAAATTTATCGGGGAGTTGCATGATAAAATCGTATGCATTAGCCATTTTCGCCGCTTCATGAACCGCACTTTCAGATACATCTTTTAAGCCGAAAGCAATATTGCTAAAAATCGTATCATTAAACAGAATAACATCTTGTGTAACAACGGAATAGAGTGAACGCAAATCATCAATCACATAATCACGAATATCTATCCCATCTATCATTATTGAACCGGAGGTAACATCATAAAAGCGTAGCAATAAGTCGGCTAACGTTGATTTACCTGCACC
>DUOL01000160.1 GCA_012838875.1 Bacteroidales bacterium
CAAGCCGTGGGGACGCAAGGCGGCAAAAAGAGCTTACAAGCTCGCTTTTTTGCCGCCGCGTCCCCAGCGGCTTCCGCCCTTGCGGGCTTTCCACCTGCGCCCTCACGCAGCCCAAAAAGAAAAAACAAACCTCATATTACGAGGAATGGTTAAAAAAATGTATTTTTGCACTCTCTTTACATAGGCTATAAAAAAGGTATATTATGCAGAAAATCAAGAATATAGCCATTATCGCACACGTTGATCATGGTAAAACAACCTTAGTAGATAGAATTTTATATCAATCGAATCTATTTCGTGAAAATGAGCAAACACAAGAGCTTATTTTAGATAATAATGACTTAGAGCGGGAACGTGGAATTACCATTTTATCCAAAAATGTCTCTGTTAGATACAAAGGAGTGAAAATCAACATTATAGACACTCCCGGGCATAGTGATTTCGGAGGTGAAGTAGAACGTATATTAAATATGGCTGACGGCGTTTTATTAGTTGTTGATGCTTTTGAAGGACCAATGCCCCAAACACGTTTTGTTACTCAAAAAGCCTTGGAATTTAATTTGAAACCGGTAGTGGTTATTAATAAAGTGGATAAACCGAACTGTTCTCCCGAGTTAGCGCAAGAAGCGGTTTTTGAACTAATGTTTAACTTAGGAGCTAATGATGACCAGCTGAATTTTCCAACCGTTTACGGTTCGGCAAAACAGGGCTGGATGGGTCCGGATTGGAAAACGCCCACGAAAGATATTAGCTTTTTGCTCGATACTATTCTGGAGTATATCCCATCTCAAAAAAATGAAGAGGGCTCGACACAAATGATGATATCTTCGCTCGATTATTCGTCTTATGTGGGAAGAATTGCAGTGGGACGTCTACAGAGAGGCACACTGCAATGGGGACAAAATATTGCTCTTATGAAACAAGACGGCACGATTATCCCTTCTAAAATTAAAGAACTTTACCTTTTTGAAGGTTTGGCAAAAGAGAAAATGAAAAATGTTGTTCATGCAGGAGAAATTTGTGCTATCCTCGGACCCGACAATTTTGAAATTGGCGACACAATAACCGATATTGATAACCCCGAACCATTGACGCCCATTAAGATTGATGAGCCGACTATGAGCATGCTGTTTACTATTAACACCTCTCCATTTTTTGGGAAAGAGGGGAAGTATGTAACGTCAAGGCATTTACGCGAACGTCTTTTCCACGAACTCGAAAAGAATTTAGCCCTCCGTGTTCAAGAGACAGATTCGCCGGATATGTTAAATGTATTTGGAAGGGGAATTTTACATCTCTCTATTTTAATTGAAACTATGAGACGAGAAGGATATGAACTCCAAGTTGGGCAACCGCAAGTAATTATTAAAGAGATAAACGGGCAGAAATGTGAACCGGTAGAATTGCTAACAATCATTGTTCCCGAAGCGTTTTCAAGTCGTGTAATTGACCATATTTCACGCAGAAAAGGCGAAGTAATCTCCATTGAAACGAAGAATGATAGAGTTCATTTAGATTTCCATATCACCTCCCGCGGCATCATCGGTTTACGAAATCAACTTTTGACGGCTACGGAAGGCGAAGCCATTATTTCGCACCGTTTTATTGAGTTCCAACCTTGGAAAGGAGATTTACCTCTTCGCCATGCAGGCGCGCTGATAAGCATGGAAACGGGAAAAGCATACGCTTACGCAATCGATAAATTACAAGATAGAGGCTCATTTTTTATCGAACCGGGCGAAGAAGTATATGCAGGACAAGTTATCGGCGAACATATACGCCACGATGACCTCGTGATTAATGTTTGCAAATCAAAAAAACTTTCCAATATGCGAGCCGCCGGGTCGGACGAGAAATTTAAAATCGCCCCCGCCATTAAATTGTCGCTAGAAGAGTACATGGAATTTATTGCCGAAGACGAATATTTGGAAATTACACCACACTCTTTACGACTTAGAAAAATTATTTTAGACGAAATTGAACGAAAAAGAGCAACAAAAAGTGATAATAATTAAAACATATTCTTTTAATTATTATTTTTGAAGATTATTTTAATTGACTTAATATATGAAAAAAGTCATCTTTTTATTTACATTTTTCACTTCGCTCATATTTATTATTAGCAGTTGCCAATCGGTAGAAAGAGAAAAATCCAATCAAGTTGAACAACGTTTAATATTTCCACAATATACCGTGAGTTATGATGCGGAATCGGGAAATCTCACAGCTACCGCTCAATTTAATCTTAATAACTCAGCCGGTACTTTAATTCAATTATCCTCAAAATCAGAGGTGCTTTTTAATCAAAAAAAACTAAAATTAATAGAAGATAAAGAGAATCAGAAGATTTTCTACTCTATTAAGTCCGACGAAACCCTCCCCAAAAAACTTATTTTTGAATACACAAATGATTTTAAGAATACATTTATCAATAAAGTTTATATCAATCCTATTGTTATTCGCGGGAAAGATATTAAAATCAATAAGCAAGAGGGAGTTGTCATTCCTTTTATCGGCGAAACATTCTCTCTAGACGAAACACTTGATTGCATTATTACTGCAAATAATACAATCATTTCTAACTTTTCTCCCGATATAAATAGTGAAAGAAAAATAATTTTTCTTTCACCATCTAATTTAGCCAATATAAATAACGGAGAATACACACTTCACTTTGTGCGTAGACAAAGCTCCACACAAGTTTTTGCAATGGACAGAGGGGGCTATTGGGAAACTGAATATTTCTCTAAGAAAATATCAATTTCGATTAATTAGCAATGTAAATTATTTACACTCAATCCCTGTTTTTTCGTCTCCAACAACTACAACCGTATTTTTTTCGCTACATTTTTTTTCGCCGCGTGCTAGTGGAACAGTATAAGTTTTTTCTTCAACGCCTTGTACCCAATGTTTACAAGTACAAACTTTTTGACAAGAGCTAAAAATGAAAACAAAAAGAAAAACGATTCCAAGGATTGATAAAATTTGTCTTTTTTTCATAATTCTTTAAATTTAAAATTAATACTTAATTATTCAA
>DUOL01000003.1 GCA_012838875.1 Bacteroidales bacterium
AGATTCTTTTTCTCGCGGCTTCTTCTCCTTTTCTTGATTAGATTGTTAAATTACAATAATTCGTATCTTTGCACGTTGAAAATTCAAACGAAATCATGCATAGAATTGTCCTATTTGTACTATTCTTAACCACTTTATTAATTTCGCCCGTTTCTGCGCAGAAGAATAATAAAACTGCTTCTCAAAAGGTAACGGAGGCTGAGCGAAGCCAATCTTCTCAATTTGCTGATGCTCTTCGTGAATACTATGCTGATGACCATTTGTCTGCTGAAAAGAGTTTTCGCAAAATTCTTTCTCTCAATGAGCGTCATGCTCCTTCATATTATATGCTTTATAAGATTAAAAAGGAGCAAAAAAGGTACAATGATGCAATTTCTTACCTCAACGAGGCATTGAAAATAGACTCCAAAAACAGCTGGTATAAAGAGGAGTTGGCTACTACATACGATTTGGTTGAAAGTTATGATAAATCGGCTAAACTCTGGCTGGCTTTGTCAAAAGAGAAGCCTACAATGGAACATTATCTCTTTTCTTTGGCTGATGCCTACCTTAATTTGAAAAAATTTGAAAAAGTAATTCGAGTTTACGATAAGTTGGAAGTAATTATGGGCTATAACGATGAGATTACGGAAGCAAAAAAGAATATTTGGCTGTATTTGAATAAAGTACAAAAGGCGGCAAACGAATACGACCGTTTGATTAAAGAGTTTCCTTCGGAAATCAAGTATTATATAAGCGCAGGCAACATCTACCTTACAAATGATTATCCTAATAAAGCCCTCCCCTATTTTGAAAAAGCAGCTCAAATAAATCCTCAAGATGTCCAACTTCAAATCGCTTTTTATGATTATTATAAAACGGTCGGCAATAAATCGGCGGCGTATAATGCCTTACTCAATTTGATAAGAAATCGTGATTTCCCTGTCGAAGATAAATTGGGCAGCGTAAAATCTCTTTTCAGTGCTTTTATGCTAAATATTACCGGTGATAATCTTAGTAAAAAGGATATGCTGGAGATTGTAACGACTTTTACTCAATACCAACCCGAAGTTGCAGACGGTTGGTCATTTTTGGCAACTCTTCATCTTATTGATAATAAATATGAAGAAGGAAGAGCGGCTTTAGAAAAAGTTCTTGCACTTGACGTTTCTCGTTATACTGTTTGGGAAGACTATTTTTATGTTTTATCGCGATTAAATGATTTTAAAACGCTCATTTCAAAAGATGAGAGTGTTCACGAGCTTTTTCCGACTAATGCCATGTTGCTATACACGCTTGGGGTGGCTTATTTGAATGAAAAAAGACCCGAACGAGCTTCCGAACTCTTTAAAGAAGCAATGCCGTTCGCTTTCGACAATTTTCTACTTGCCAAAATATATTACATGCTGGGAAATGCTAACTTTGAACTTAATAATGAAGAGGAGGCTGTAAAAAATTGGAAATTAGCTAAGAAAAAAGGATTGAACTCTCAAGAATTAATTGATAAATTATCAAAATATGAATAGAAAAATTCTTTTTTTCATTCTACTATCCCTCTCATTCGTTTTGATTGATTGTAACCATCGTTCTAACAATGAAACACAAAAGAGCGATAATGAGAAAATCATTGACTATCCCGTCATGGTCAATCTTTTAATTGATTGCTATTTAACTGAGGGAGAGATATTTACAAACGCACAACAAGAGGATAAACGAGAATATACACGATATTGTTATCGTGAACTTTTTCAAAAATATGAGATAACAGACCGTCAATTTCAAGCTTCTATAGATTACTATTTACAAGATAAAGAAACTGCGGAAACATTAATGGAAGAGGTAAATATGAGGCTTAATTTTCTTAGGGATTCCACACAAAAAATAGAGTAACCATGCAAACAAGACTAAGTGTTAATGTTAATAAAATAGCGACGTTACGTAACGCTCGCGGCGGCAATTTACCGAATCTTAAACAAGTGGTACTCGATTGCGAAAGGTTTGGTGCTGAAGGAATTACGGTACACCCGCGTCCTGACGGGCGACATATCCGCTACAGCGATGTCTATGACCTTAAGAAAATCGTAACTACTGAATTTAATATTGAGGGCTATCCCTCGAAGGAGTTTATCGAATTGGTTCTTGACGTTAAACCGACACAAGTTACCTTAGTTCCCGACCCTCCCGAAGCACTTACTTCTAACGATGGTTGGGATACTTTAAAATATGCCGATTTCTTGAAGGAGATTATTCATCAATTTAAAAATAGCGGAATTCGCACCTCCATTTTTGTCAACCCGGACGCTAAAATGGTAGAACATGCACGGAGTACCGATACTGACCGTATCGAACTTTACACCGAAAGTTATGCTACCAATTATACTACGGATAGAGATGCGGCGATTGCCCCCTTTATTTCAGCCGCAAAAAAAGCGGAAGAGTTAAATATCGGCTTGAATGCCGGACATGACCTTTCGCTCGTTAATTTGCACTTTTTCAATCAACAAATACCCAATTTATTGGAAGTCTCAATAGGACATGCCCTGATTTGTGATGCACTCTACTATGGTTTGGAAAAGACAATTTCTCTTTATCTCAATCAGTTAAAGAAATAAATAAGAGAAAATGAAAAAGTTGTTCTTATCTATTTTTTTGAGCTTTTTCTTTTTGAGCAACTTTTATGCACAGACAACCGATAAAAATCAGTCAGCTCCCGTCTCAACGGAAATTTTAACGGACGGGAATCTCGCTTACGGCTCTAATTGCCTAACAAACAAGCTATTGAGAACTTTAATCTGGGGCGGACATTTTAATGAGACAGACAAAGATAAAGTAGCCGCAAAACTCTCTTCGGAAAACAGATTTCGTTTTGATTCCCGCTACTATTTATCTGCAAAGTGGACGCTACCTTCGCAAAATAAATTCGGATTTTCCATTGGACAACGTTATTTTATTGATGCCGGTTTTTCAAAAAACTTTGCCAAAACTTTGCTTTATGGCAACGCACAATGGGGAAATCAACGTGTAAATCTCGGCAAACAGAGATTAAGCATGCTACAATACACTTTTTTACAATTTCATTACTCGCCGAAACCGCTCAAATTCAAAAATAATTTTCAACTATCCTTTGCTTTAGCGGGAAATTTTTTATTAGGCAACCAATGGACAAAACTTTGTACGCAAAATAGTTGGATAGAGACGACCTTAAATTCAGAAAAATTAGTGCTGGAAAGCGATATTCTTTATCAAAAAAACAGTAAAAACTTGTTCAACGGCTACGGTACGGGGCTTGACTTAACTATTTCACTTCAAGGAGCTTGGGATAAAGGAAAATGGAAAATGGATTATTTTATTCAAGACCTCGGGTTTATTCAATGGAGTAAAAAAAGTTTAGATTTTACACATCATTTTAATATTAATTTTGAAGGTTTTGTTTTATCTCCCCCGTTCAGCCAAAAGCAATCCATCTTTTCTCCGTTAGTAGATTCATTACAACAAGAGATTGATTTACATACGGATTATAAACAAATTTTCTCGTTCACTCCTGCTTCCATTCATTTAGAGAGTGAAATCTTATTCAATGTAAAACCTTCATTAAATACGGGATTCGCACCTTTTGCCACTGTTTCGTTATTCTCTTACCCGATTTACCGTTTTGGCATCGCTCCTACGGTAGAAATAGAGCAAAAAATAGAAAAAAAAGAAGATATTTTTAAATTCTTGTTCCCAATATCATTTAGTAATTTATATGGGTTAGGCATTGGTTTACAGATGGGGTATGAGGCTAAACGATGGAGTAAAACGGAAAGTTACATTTATCGTTATCGTTGTTTTTTAGGTATTTCTGAATTTAATTTTCGGGGCACTTCCGGCTACGGGGGTGTAACATTCTGTTTTTCAGCAACTAAAAATTAATTATAAGACAAATATTCAGGGACTTGCAACCAATGCAGGTACTCTTCCCCTAAATTAATCACTGCATTTTCCCAAATCTTATGCGGCTCCGTTTTAAATATCAAGTCGGGGTTTGCATTTCCCACTACCCACATATTCTGCTCAATCTCTTGTTGCAGTTGTCCCGGATACCAACCGGAATAGCCGATAAAAAATTTAAAATCTATCTCGCTATTTGGATTTTCTTCTACCATTTTCAATAAATTATCGTCAAATCCGGTATAAATTCCGGGTAATAATTTAGAGAAGTTTGGAGAAGGGAAATTGTGAACGGCAAAAATCATTTTTTCAACGACGGGACCTCCAAAATAGAGCGACTCTTTAATTTTAATCTCCGGTAATAAATCTTGTAAACGGTAAGTAGATTTTTTATTTAATATCAATCCGACACAATTCTTATCATCATAATCGGTTAAGAGGACCACACTTCTATTAAAAAACGGGTCATTATAGAAAGGCACGGCAATAAGAATACGCCCCTCCAGAACATCCAAGTTAGTAGGTTTGACTTTTAAGAAATCTTCGACCGTGTTCATACTTCAATTTTTATTATTTTTGTCAAAACTTTTAGCAAAGATACTAAAAGAACTTTTAATTTCCCAATTTTGTTCAAATATGGTTGATAATTTGCAAAAATATATTGATTTAAGGCAAAAATATCCCTCATTTACTTATGAACAATTCACTTATTCTTTCAAAAAGGAAAACAGATTATCAATAGAGTTCCATTTTTCGGTAGACAATTCATACCATTTTCGTCCAAAAATGGAGTTAAATCTTGGGAACTATATCACTCCTTCTAGTAACAATATTGAGATTGAAGGAATTATTTTTCATCTTGGCTTAATAGAAATGATTAGTTATTGGAAGGCTTTTTGTTCGCCTATCATCGTTATTAAGCCGTATCGCTTGAGCATAGAACAAGAAAATTGGTGGAAGAAACTGTTCAGAAAAGGGTTAGGAGAATTTTTTTTCCAGAATGGCATTTCTCCTGATTTTGCTAACCTTATAACATTTGAATATCCGATCTCTTCGACCTATTTCGCATCCTCATCATTTCCTTACGTTCCCACATCGCAAAAGGTTATCGTTCCTATTGGCGGGGGCAAGGACTCCGTAGTTACGCTTGAGACATTGCGCAAAGAGAAGGAGGTTATTCCTTTCATTATCAATCCGCGTGGTGCCACCTTTGATTGTGCTAAGCAAGCCGGATTTATAAACGAAGAGGATATCATTATTTTACAACGCGAAATTGCACCGCTACTTCTTGAATTGAATAAACAAGGTTTTCTCAACGGGCACACGCCCTTTTCGGCGATGCTCGCCTTCTACACACTCTTAGTTGCAACGCTTACCTCCGTTCGCGACATTGCCCTCTCCAACGAAGCAAGTGCCAACGAGCCGACCATTCCCGGAACCGATATTAATCACCAATACTCTAAATCGCTTGAATTTGAAACGGATTTCCAATATTATGTTAAAACTTTCATGAATGATTGTTGCCACTATTTTAGCTATTTGCGACCTTATACGGAATTAGAAATTGCGGAAAAATTTGCGACATTCACCGATTACCATTTCATATTTAAGAGCTGTAACGCCGGCAGTAAAGAGAACAGATGGTGTTGTTCCTGCTCTAAATGCTTATTCGCCTATCTTATTCTCTCTCCATTTATTGAAGATGAAAAAATGATTCAAATATTTAGTGAAGATTTACTCAATAAGGAAGAGTTACTACCCTATTTTGAAGAACTCACCGGGATAGCAGAAAATAAGCCTTTTGAATGTGTCGGCACTATTGATGAGGTGAATAAAGCCGTTCAAATGATAAAAGAGAGCCGAAAGGAAAAACTGCTCATTAAGCACTATTTTCACTTCCGTCATTAACAATCTTAGAATTTGAGCGTAAGGTACGCCGTCTCGGCGTCATTGTTACGACAAATGCAAATAATCCAAGAGATTATCTATTGCTACTCGTTCCTGTTCCATAGAATCGCGTTCACGAACAGTAACCGTTTGGTCCTCTTTGGTTTGATTGTCAACCGTAATAGAGTAAGGCGTTCCGATGGCGTCTTGACGTCTATATCGTCTACCGATGGCATCTTTTTCATCGTATTGGCACATCATGACAGCTTTTAGTTTGGTCATAATCTCACGTGCAATCTCCGGCAGTCCATCTTTTTTTACTAAGGGCAAGACGGCAGCTTTCACAGGTGCGAGTGCCACGGGAAGACGAAGAACGACACGCTGAGTACCGTCGTTAAGAGTTTCTTCATCAAAAGCATAACTAAGTACGGCTAAAAACATTCTATCCAAGCCGATAGATGTTTCAACAACATAAGGGATATAACTTTCGTTCGTTTCGGCGTCAAAATATCGCATTTTCTTACCTGAGAACTGCTCGTGTTGTTTTAAATCAAAATCGGTACGTGAATGGATTCCTTCTAACTCTTTAAATCCGAATGGGAAACGGAACTCAATATCGGTAGCGGCATTGGCGTAATGAGCTAACTTTTCATGGTCGTGGAAACGATAATTTTGTTCATCTATTCCTAACGAGAGATGCCATTTCATTCGTGTTTCTTTCCAATACTCGAACCACTGTAACTCTTCGCCGGGACGAACAAAAAATTGCATCTCCATCTGCTCAAATTCTCGCATTCTAAAGATAAATTGACGAGCTACAATTTCGTTCCTAAACGCCTTTCCCACTTGGGCAATGCCAAACGGAATTTTCATACGCCCGGTTTTATAGACATTTAAGAAATTAGTAAAAATCCCTTGTGCCGTTTCCGGTCGTAAATAGACGGTATCCGCACCATCGGCTAAAGAGCCGATTTGCGTAGCAAACATTAAGTTAAACTGACGAACATCAGTCCAATTTCTACTGCCCGACACAGGACAAGCAATTTCCAATTCGGTAATTAAATCTTTTAAACCGACTAAATCATTATTATTTAACAGATTTGACAACTGCGAGCGAATAGCATCTATTCTATTTTGGTAATCGACCACTCGCTGATTGGTTTTTCTGTACAACTCTTCATCAAAATTCTCAAATCTTTTTTTAGCTTTTTCGACCTCTTTATTAATTTTCTCTTCGATTTTCTGAATAAAATCTTCCACTAACACGTCTGCACGGTATCGTTTTTTAGAATCCTTATTATCAATTAATGGGTCGTTAAAAGCATCTACGTGTCCGGACGCTTTCCAAACGGTCGGATGCATAAAAATGGCACTATCAACACCGACAATATTTTCGTGTTGCTGTACCATTGATTTCCACCAATATTGTTTAATATTATTTTTAAGTTCGACTCCATATTGTCCGTAGTCATATACTGCGGCTAATCCGTCATAAATTTCACTGGAAGGAAAGACATAGCCATATTCTTTAGCATGCGCAATGATTTTCTTAAATAATTCTTCGTTTGTAATCATTCTTTCTTATTCTTATTAACTTTATTCAAACATAAATGAGATTTGCAATATCTTAGATTTCAACGAATTGACACTACTTGCAAAAAGATTATTCTCCTTAACGAGAAGGTCATTTAAGCCGAAAGACATTTTCAGTTCCGTTGAGAATTTAAAATAGGTTAAATAAAAATCGGCTCCGACTCCAATTTGAGCCTGAAAGTCGTTCGGGTAGAGTTTTAGTACAATCTCATTAGTAGTACGATTCTTCTTTTTCGCTGCCGATATCAGGTCCACGCTGTACTGCACGCCTGTTATGACATACGCCCGCACATTATGCATACGCGAAGATTTGAATTTAACTAACAGCGGCAAGTCCAAATAGACGGACTCAATATTTTTACGCGTAACTAAACGGGTAGAGTTTTTATATTTAATGGTGTAATTCACAATTCTATCGCCGAAAGAGAGTCCCGGAATAAAACGCAAATCAAAATACTTCCCCATTCTTAAATTGGTAATAATACCCAAATTAAAACCGCTTAAAGGCGAAGTATTTACAACCATTAACGAATCAAATTGGGCAAGGTCCGACTTTGGGTCAATAGTAAAATTAAACTGATTATAACCGATTAAAAAGCCGAAATGAAGTAATTGATTATCATATTTCATTAAATTAGGAACTCCAAAAGAATATTTTTGCGAGAAAATAGGAGAACAGCTCAACGTTAAAGCAAGTAAAAAAAATATTTTTCTCATTAACTTCATCTCATAGTATTAATATCAAAAAAAAAGAAACGTAAAAATAGTTGAAATATTTCAAATTTTCTTTATCTTATCAAAAGTTACGGAAATAGTTTTCTAATTTTTCAAACTTTATATCAAATAAAATAATATTTTTGCACATAGAAAAAAATAAATATTCATATCATAAATTTAAAATCATTATTACATGGAAAAATTCAAAAACTACATTAACGGAGAATGGGTTGATGCCGTATCCGGCAAAACCTTTTTAAATTACAATCCTGCTAACTTAAAGGATATTATTGGTGAATTTGCGTTATCGGACAAAGCTGACGTTGATAATGCGGTAAAAGCTGCAAAAGATGCTTTTGAAATGTGGAGATTAGTTCCCGCACCCAAGAGAGGTGACATTATGCGTAAAGTAGGTGATATATTCACACGTAGAAAGGTTGAATTGGCTCGTATTATGACGCGTGAAATGGGAAAGCCCACCTTTGAAACCGAAGGAGACGTTCAAGAAGCCATTGATACTGCCTATTACGCCGCTTCCGAAACTCGGCGTCTATTTGGAAATACGGTTCCGAGTGAGATGAATAACAAAATGAATCTTTCGTTCCGTACTCCGATTGGCGTTGTGGGCGTAATTACGGCGTGGAATTTCCCTATTGCCGTTCCTTCGTGGAAAATTTTACCCGCTATTGCCGCCGGTAATACGGTCGTGTTCAAACCCTCGAAAGATGCTCCTCATTCCGGCGTAATTTTCGCCGAAATTATGGAAGAAGCCGGTGTTCCCAAAGGAGTTTTCAACGTGCTTCTCGGTAAAGGAAGTATGGGAGACCATATCGTTCACCACCCTGACGTACGTGTGGTCGGCTTCACGGGTTCTACCAATATCGGTTGTCAAATTGGAGAAGTTTGCGGAAGATTAAATAAACGTTGTTCCTTAGAAATGGGCGGCAAGAATGCTCAAATCGTTATGGAAGATGCCAACTTGGAATTAGCATTAGAAGGAGTTCTTTGGGGAGCTTTCGGTACAACGGGACAACGCTGTACGGCTACATCACGCCTCATCTTACACAAAGATATTTATGATAAATTCATAGACATGTTGAAAAAACGAGCCGAAAAATTAGTCATCGGACCCGGATTGGAAAAAGGAACGGAAATGGGACCCGTTATTCACGAACAGTCTCTTAAAAATTGTGAAAACTACGTGAAAATTGCTATCGAAGAAGGCGGACGCCTTGTTACAGGTGGAAAAAGATGCTCAAATCCTGCCTTAGCAGACGGCTGTTTCTTTGAACCGACTATCATTGCCGATGTAACGGATAAACACACACTATTTAATGAAGAAGTTTTCGGTCCTGTATTGGCAGTGGCAAAAGCAGAATCGTTTGAACATGCCATTGCACTTCAAAACCACTGCGAATATGGTTTATCAGGCTCTATTTACACAAAAGACGTTAATAGAGCATGGGTAGCGGTACGTGAAATTCAAACGGGAATTTGCTACGTAAACGCTCCTACAATTGGTGCCGAAGCTCACATGCCGTTTGGCGGCGTTAAAGGTACGGGTAACGGACATCGCGAAGGCGGCTGGACTGCTTTTGACATCTTTACCGAATGGAAAACTGTCTATTTCGACTACTCCGACTCTTTACAACGTGCACAAATCGATAATTACTAATCGGAAAGAGGCGTAACGCCTTGTTTCTAAGCATTTTATAAAAAATTAATATTGGGCATTGCAGCCCAATATTTTTTTATTTCTCGGGAATCTGAAAACTCTCTTCCAATTCCCAATAACCACGAATGGAAAGCGGTTTTGGGAAATAATAAATCTTTTCAGGCTGAATCTTCCGATGATAATCCCCTGAATCCCACTGTTGATTAGAGTTACTATCCTCAACAACTTTAATTTTGTATTGGTCGGGAATTAAATTCTCATAACTAATTCGGGTGGAGCTATTAATATAATCCGTTTGTATGATTTTATCCTTTGACGAAAGTAGCATAACGATATAAGAAATTCCTTCACGAGGTAAGCGATAATTGATAATCAAATCCCCGTAATCTTTTTCAGATTTAACGGTAAAATTATGAAAAATAGAATCATTCGTATTGTTTGAGAAACTCAAAAATGTTGAATCTTTAATTATAAGGGAATAAGAAACTTTCTCTTCTTTCTTGAAGCGGAGCGGAAGCTCACGCACCCAATCATCGCTAACCGGTAACGGCATGATGAGCGTATCATTGCCACTCCTTTTCTTAGAAATAAGCGTAAAATAGCTTGACTCTTCCAATTTAACCGGTTGATTAAAAATAAGCGTTAACGGTTTATAAACATGCTCGCCGTTTATGAATTTGACGGATAATTTAGCAGTTTCTTTAGGTTTACTACTTCTAATAAAAACAAAGGGTTCTTCGTAAGGAGGCAAAGATAAAGTATCGCATCGGTCCGATTGGGAGAGAACTTCAATTTTAAGCGTATCTTTTAACGGTTCCTTGAAGAAAATGGTTAAGGTATCCCCTCCTCGGTTTATTTGTTGCAAATATTCTATTTTCAGGGAAGTATCGATAAAATTCGCCGCAACAAAGGGGGAAATAGGTGAAAAAAGAATTTGAGAACTCAACTTATCGGAACTAAGTAATTTTGCTCGAAGAGAAT
Source organism: Bacteroidales bacterium (assembly GCA_012838875.1). Lineage (GTDB taxonomy): Bacteria > Bacteroidota > Bacteroidia > Bacteroidales > WCHB1-69 > DUOL01. Next base: position 10,763 of record DUOL01000003.1, read on the forward strand.
TGGAATCCAAGGCTTTAAACAATACAAGTTTAAGCAGATTAGCTTCTATGGTTTCGTCATTTAATTTTGAGGAATCTATCGGAGAAATCTTAGTCTTTGAACTATCATTCCCTTTGGGTGAAGGTGTCGGTAGGGCTTTTACAACTTCATCGCAAAAGGCAACACGCTCGTCCGTCAAGTCGTAAATAAAATTTTGATTTTTATCTTGCAACGCAAAAACTTTATATTCGTTTGGGGAGAGGTGTGGGAAAAGGAAATGCCCTTTCTCATCGGGACGTACTAAATAGTCGGGGCGAGAGGTTAGGGGTAACGAATCGACATTTTCCTTATACAAAAATACGAAGCAATCGCTAACGGGTTGAAGTGTTTGCGCATCGTAAATATCTCCTTCAACAAAGAACGAATCAATATAAGAACCTGTAGAAAAGGTATATTGAAAAAAAGGAAGTAGATTGCCTTCCCTATAATCTTTAATTGAATTAGTAAAATTAATGGTATAGGTTGTATTTGCCGCCAATGAATCTTTCAATCTGATATGTAACGACTTCCCTCTCACAATAAATTCGGGAGTTTCACCTAAGGGAGGCGAAAAAATAACATTCTCTAACGGGTTATTTAGAACAAAATACTCATCGAAAGCTAATTTTATCGTTTTAGCATCAAAATTTTTGCTCTGATTGGGTGGGGTCATTTTTAGAACTTTCGGCGGCGTTACATCTCGTGGTCCGCCAACGGGAGTTACAATTTTAGCACAACCTTGAATAGCAAATAGAAATACTATTGTTAAAATTTGCAGTAAAAATGTGTGTTTTTTATTTAGTTTCATTATTTCCTATCACTAATAAAAAGAGAAATTAATTATTTTTCGGTTTCAAAAAAAACTTCTTAACCGAGTAGCCAAATAGCAGTGCATACGCACTTCCGATAAGATATCCTGCTAATAAATCACTTGGATAGTGCACGCCCAGATAGATACGACTATAGCCGACAAGTAACGCCCACAAAAAAAGCGAAATGGCGAACCATTTATATTTTTTAAATAGATAAAAAAAGACAAAAAAAGCAAGAACAATGCTATTTGCGGCGTGCGAAGAGGGAAAACCGTAAGTTCCTCCTCGATACGTTTTCCCGTCAGGATAATCAATCAAATGAATTTGCGAGCTAAGTTCCGAGTTGTGGCTTGGGCGAGGACGTTTAATACATTTTTTGAGTTGCGTACAGGTTTGGTCTGTAAACGCCACGCTCACAACCAACATAAGAACAATCAACATAGATTTCCGCTTCCATTGCACAATAAAAAGCACCAAAATAAGTAGATATAGCGGTATCCATGTAAACTTATGAGAAACGTAATAAAAAAAGACATCCGCCCACGAAGAATGTAACGAGTTAAAAAACAAGAAAATAGAATCATCTAAGGCATACATCATTACTCTTTCTTCGTGATTAATTATATTTTTTAAACGGACACAAAACGAATAAGCAAAAATAATAGAAAAAGGCTAATTTTGGCACAAAAATAGAAAAAGTGTTAAAAATAATTGATTTATTATTAGGGCGTGCCCCCTCGCTGCGCTCGGGGTCGGCGCCCGGTTCCAAGTCCGCGGGCACAAGCCGTGGGGTCGCAAGGCGGCAAAAAGAGCTTCTAAAGTCGCTTTTTTG